>CAIMEK010000356.1 GCA_903839965.1 uncultured Acetobacteraceae bacterium
CCTCTCCCCCGGCGACACCTCCGGCCGTTCCCTGCAAGACGCCCTCGCAGCCCTCTATCGCCACGGCATCGACCCCGACTGGAACAGCCTCCACCCCAACACCCGCAAAACCCGCCTCCCCACCTATCCCTGGCAGCGCACCGTCCTGTTGCTGCCGCCGCGGGAGCAAGCCAGGCCAGCCGGCGGCGATCCGCTGACGCCGCGGCGCCTCGACAGCCCGTTGCCGCAGGCGCTGTTCGAGACGCGGCTCGGCGCCGATGCGCCGGCCTTCCTCGGCGCCCATCGCGTCGGCGGCGAGGTCGTGGTGCCGCTGGCCGTGCTGACCGGGCTGGTGCTGCGCGCGGCGGCAAGCCTGGGCCACCCCGGGCTGCGGGAATTTTCCCTCGGCACGCGCCTGGCGTTGCCCGAGGACGGTTCGCGGCGCGTCCAGCTCGTCTTCGAGCCGCCGGAAGAAGGACACCGGGTGGTCACCCTGCACAGCCGCGGCGCGGATGGCGAATGGCTGCTGCACGCCCGCGGCGCAGTCGGCCCCGCCGTGCCCCCGGCGCCCACTGAGGGTCTGGCGGCGGCCCGGCGGCACTGCCTCGAGCCGCTCGACATCGCCGCCTTCCGGGCGGCGGCCGCCCGCGCCGGCATCGTGCTGGAGCCGCCCTTCGACGGCCTGCGGCGGCTGTGGCGCGGCGACGACGCCGTGCTCGGCGAGGTGGCGGCGGCCCCGGACCTGCCCGACGGCGTGCTGCTCGACGCCTGCCTGCAGACCGCCTTCGCGCTGGCGCCGCCCGATGGCACGGCCTGGCTGCCGACCCGCTTGGAGGCACTGGCGCTGACCGCCCGAGCAACCACGGTCTGGGTGGCGACCCGGCTGCTGCAGCGCGACACCGGGACACTGCGCGTCGGCCTCGAGCTGTATGACGCCGCCGGCAACCGGCTCGGCGGGGTGGCCTCGTTCGAGCTGCGCGCGGACGTGGCGCCCGACGAAATCGCCGGCCTGTGCTACCGTATCGGCTGGGTCGAGCTGCCGCGGCCCGCGCCGGGCGCCCGGGATGGCGCGCTCGGCAGCCTGCCCACCGCGGCCGCCGCGCTGCGGGAGGCGCTGGCGAGCGCCGAGGGTGCGGCCTACGCGGCGGCGCTGGCCGACATCGAGGATCATGCCGCCGCGCAGGCCCGGCGCGCCCTGCTGGCGCTCGGCTGGAACGGCCTGGCTTCGGCCGCTCCGGAGTCGTGGCCGGACCGGCTGGGCATTGCCCCGCACCGACGCGGCCTGTTGCGCCGCGTGCTCGCCATCGCCGGAGTGGCGGAGACCGCCTACTGCCCGCTGGCGCCGCCCGACATCGTCGCCGCGCAGGACCGGTTGGCCGCTCGCCATCCGGTCGCCGCCACTGAACTGGTGCTGCTCAATCGCTGCGGCGCGGCGCTGGCGGACGTGCTGCGCGGCCAGGCCGACCCGTTGCCACTGCTGTTCCCCGGCGGCGACAGCACCGACGCGCTGGCGCTGTACACGCGCTCGCCGTGGGCGCGCAGCATGAACCAGTGCCTGGCCGGTGCGGTCACCGACCTGGTGGCGCAGCGCGGCGCGGCGCCGCTGCGGGTGCTGGAAATCGGCGGCGGCACCGGGGCAACCACGGCGCTGCTGCTGCCGCTGTTGCCGCCCGGCAGCGACTACACGTTCACCGACATTTCCCCCCGCTTCACGCGGGCAGCGCAGGCGCGTTTCGCCGGCGTGGTGGCGCGCCCGCTCGACATCGAACGCGACCCGGCGACCCAGGGCTTCGCGCCGGGCGGTTATAAGTTGGTGATCGCCGCCAATGTCCTGCACGCCACCGCCGACCTCGCCGCCGCGTTTCGCCATGCGGCGGGGCTGCTGGCGCCGGGCGGCGTGCTGGGACTGATCGAGGGCACCGGCCCGCTGGCCTGGGGCGATCTGACCTTCGGCCTCACCGACGGTTGGTGGCGCTTCGCCGACACCGCGTTGCGCCCCGACTACCCGATGATCCCGCTGCCACGCTGGCGCACCCTGCTGCGCGCGAACGGCTTCGCCGAATGCGTCGCCTTCGATCCGGCGGAGCAGCCGAACGGCAGCCGGTTCCAGCAGGCCGTGCTGGTCGCCAGGCGGGAGGCGCAGGCCGCCGGCCGCTGGCAGGTGCTCGGGAACGCTGCCGCGGCGACGGCGTTGGGCGCGGCCCTCGGTCCGGCACCGCCGCAGGCGCCGCTTGCCGGCGTGGTGGTGGCGGCGCTGCCCGGCGACCTCCCGGCGAACGGCCCGGAGCCCTGGCTGCGGCTGGCCCTCGAAACGGTACAGGCGCGGTTGCACGCCGGCGATGCTGTGCCGCTGTGGCTGCTGACCGCGGGCAGCGCCCCGCTGGGCGAGGGCGGTACACCGGCCGGACTGGACGGCGGCACGCTGCGGGGGCTGCTGCGGGCGCTCCGGCGCGAACAACCCGACATCGCCTGCACTTTGCTGGACCTGCCCGCCTGTCCCGATGCGGTCGATATCGCCGACGCCGTGCGCCTCATGCTGGCCGGCGCCGGTGGAGAGGACGAGCTTGCCCTGCGGGCCGGCCGCGTCTTCGCAGCCCGGCTGGAGCGCGCCGGCCCACCGCATCCCGCCCTGCTGGGCAGCCCGTTCCGCCTGGAAATCGGCGAGTCCGGCCGGATCGACAGCCTGCACGTCGCCGCCATGCCGGTGCCCGCCGCCGCAGCCGACGGGATTGTCGTCGAGACGCAGGCGATCGGCGTCAATTTCCGTGACGTGCTGACGGCACTCGGCAGCTATCCCGGCGAGGCCGGGGCGCTCGGGCAGGAATGCGCTGGCCGGGTCGTGGCCGCAGGGCCGCGGGCCGGCTTCGCGGTCGGCGAGGCAGTCATGGCGATCGGCGCCGGCGCCATGGCCAGCCATCTGCGCATCCCGGCGGAGTTCGCCGTGCGGCTGCCGGCGGGGCTCGGCATCGCCGCGGCGGCCGCCCAGCCGGTCGCCTATGTGACCGCCTTGCACGCCCTGCTGGAAACGGCGGCGCTGCGCCCGGGCGAGACGGTGCTGGTGCATGCTGCCGCCAGCGGTACCGGGCTGGCCTGCCTGCGGGTCGCCCGGGCGCTGGGGGCGCGCGTGTTCGCCACCGCCAGTGAAGGCAAGCGCGTCCTGCCGGCGGCCGAAGGCGCCGAAGCGGTCTTCGATTCGCGCAGCACCGATTTCGCCGCGGCGGTGCTGGCGGCGACCGCGGGCCGCGGCGTCGACGTGGTGGTCAATGCCCTGAGCGGGCCAGGCTTCATCACGGCGAGCCTGGCCAGCCTCGCGCCGGGCGGGCGCTTCGTCGAACTCGGCCAGCGCGGCATCCTCGATGCCGCCGAAATGCACGCCCGCCGGCCCGACATCCGCTACGCCCGCCTCGATCTTGCCGGCGCCACGCGCCACGAGCCGGCGGCGATCGGCCGCCTGCTGCGCACCGCCGCGCGCTGGTTGGCGGAGGGCAGGGTCGTACCCCTGCCGGCGCATCTTTATCCGGTGGAACAGGCCACCGCGGCGCTGCGCCTGATGGAGCACGGCCGGCACACCGGCAAGCTGGTGCTGACGCGGGCGCCCGCCCCGGCGCCCTGGCGCGGTACCTGGCTGATCACCGGCGGGCTGGGCGGGCTGGGTCTGGCAGTGGCGGGCTGGCTGGCCGAACACGGCGTGGCGCGCGTGCTGCTGGTGGGGCGGCATGCGCCCGGGCCGGCGGCGTCGGCGGAGCTGGATCGGCTGCGCGCCGCCGGCGCGGTAGTGGAGGTGCGGCTGGCCGATGTATGCGACCGCACGGCGCTGGCGGCGGTGGTGGCCGAGGCTGGGGCGGCGCTGCGCGGCGTGGTGCATGCGGCCGGGGTGCTGGACGACGGCACGCTGGCGCAACTGGACTGGCCGCGCTTCGCCGCGGTGCTGGCGCCGAAGGTGGCCGGAGCGCGCCACCTGCACGAACTGACCGCCGGGTGCGCCTTGGATGCATTCGTGCTGTTCAGTTCGGCGGCGGCGCTGCTGGGCAATGCCGGGCAGGCCAACCATGCGGCGGCGAATGCCTGGCTGGACGCCTTGGCGCAGCACCGCCACGCCCGTGGCCTGCCCGCCCTCGCCATCAACTGGGGCGCCTGGGCCGATATCGGCGCCGCCGCCGGTACGCTCGGCGAACTCGCCCAACGCGGGCTGCGTTCGATCCCGGTGCGGCTTGCCCTGACCGCCCTGCAACGCGCCGTCGAGCGCAACGAGCCGGCGCTCGGCGTGGTTGGCGTGGACTGGCCGGTGTTGCTGGCCCGCGGCGACGCGACGTCGCGCTATTTCGGGACCTGCGCGGGCCAGGCGAAGCCGCCGGCAATGGCGGCCGAACCGGACTGGCGCGACCTGCCGCCGTCCCACCGCATGGATGCCGTGCTGGCCAAGGTCACCGCGGAAGTGGCGCAGGTGCTCGGCATGCTTCCCACCGCCCTCGAGCCCGATGCCCGGTTCTTCGAGGCGGGCATGGACAGCCTCACCGCCATCGAGGCGCGGCACCGGTTGCAGAAGGCATTCGCGGCGAAGCTGAGCGCCACGGTGGCGCTCGACCATCCCACGCCGCGGGCGTTGGCGCAGCACCTGCTGAGCCTGCTGCAGCCAGCCACGCCAGCGGACGCCGAGGCTCCGCCGGACGAGGCCACGCTGGCCGCCCGGCTGACGGCGCGGCTCGATGCCCTCACGGATCTCGGCGCATGAGCGGCCAACCCGGCACCTCGCATGTGCTGGCCCGCGCCCTCGGCGCGATCGATCGGCTGCAGGCACGGCTGGACGCGGCGCAGGAGCCGGTCGCGGTGATCGGCCTGGGCTGCCGCTTGCCCGGCGCGCCCGATCCCGATGGGTTCTGGCGCCTGTTGCGCGACGGCGTGGATGCCGTCGCCGAGGTGCCGCCCGACCGCTGGGACGCGGCGGCGCTCTACCATCCCGAGCCGGCCACCCCAGGGCGGATGAACGTGCGACGGTTCGGCAGCGTCGGCGACCTGCGCCAATTCGACGCCGCCTTCTTCGCCATTTCCCCGCGCGAGGCGGCGAGCCTCGACCCGCAGCAACGCCTGCTGCTGGAAGTCGCCTGGGAAGCCCTGGAGGATGCCGGCATTCCCCCGGCCGGGCTCTCGGGCAGCGCCACCGGCGTGTTCGTCGCGGCCTGCGGCACCGACTACCTGCAACTGCTGCTGGCGCGCGGCGAGGCGGCGATCGACGCCTATTTCGCCTCCGGCACGGTGCACAGCATGGCCTCCGGCCGGCTCTCCTACATGCTCGGCCTGACCGGGCCGAGCCTGTCGGTGGACACCGCCTGCTCGTCCTCGCTGGTGGCGGTGCACCTGGCCTGCCGGGCACTGCGCGCCGGGGAATGCGACATGGCGCTCGCCGGCGGCGTCAACCGCATCCTGCTGCCCACCTACGGCATCGCCTTCGCGCAGTCGCGCATGCTGTCGCCGGACGGCCGCTGCAAGGCGTTCGACGCTTCGGCGGACGGGTATGGGCGTGCGGAAGGCTGCGGGGTGGTGGTGCTGAAGCGGCTGTCGCAGGCGCGGACGGCGGGCGATCGGGTGCTGGCGGTGATCC
>CAIMEK010000357.1 GCA_903839965.1 uncultured Acetobacteraceae bacterium
CCAGCAGCAGGTCGGCATCGGTTACGGTAGGATCCTGCCCGCCCAAGCCATAGCACGCCGGGCCCGGCGCCGCGCCGGCGCTGCGCGGGCCGACCGCCATCAGGCCAAGCGAATCGGCCGCCGCAATGCTGCCGCCGCCCGCGCCGATCTCGACCATCTCGACCGACTGGATCTTCAGCGGGTAGCCGCTACCGCGCTTGAACCGGGCATGCCGCGCCACCTCCAATTCGTTGCCGATGCGTGGTTTGCCATCCAGCACCAGGCAGAGTTTAGCCGTGGTTCCGCCCATGTCGAATGACAGCAGGTTCGCCTCACCTGAGCGGCGGGAATACTCGGTCGATGCGACCACCCCCGCAGCCGGCCCGGATTCGATCACGCGAACCGGGAGCCGCGCGGCCGTGGCGCCAGGAACCAGCCCGCCGCTGGAGGTCATCCACAGCAACTGGGCATCGATGCCCCGTGCCACCAATTCATGTTCCAAATGCGCTGCATGGCGCGCCATCAACGGCTGGGTGTAGGCATTCACGACGGTCGTCGAGGCCCGGTCGTATTCCCGCACCTCCGGGCACACCGCTGAGGACAGCGACACATGCATTCCCGGGAGCAACCTGGCGAACAGCTCGCGGATGCGGGCTTCGTGGACGCCGTAGCGATAGGCGTGCAACAAGCAGACAGCGACCGATTCCACGCCTTTCGCCTGCAGGGCCGCCGCCACCCTGGCGACATCGGCTTCGTCGAGCGGCACCCGCGTTTGGCCTGCGGCAGTCACCCGCTCGGTGACGCCGAAGCAGAGGCTGCGTGGCACCAGCGGCTCGGGGAATTGCAGTTTCAGGTCGTAGAGGTCGTAACGGGCTTCCGTGCGGATCCGCAGAATGTCGGCGAACCCGTCAGTGGTGACCAGTGCCGTCCGCGCGCCACGGCGTTCCAACAGCGCATTGGTAACGACCGTGGTCGCGCCAAAAATTGCCTCCACGCGTTCGTCGGGCCGATCCGGCAAGCTCAGCAGTTCGTCAATACCACGCAGCACCGCCTCCGCCGGATCGTGCGGCGTGCTGAGCACCTTGTGCAGGATGATTCGTCCCCGCCCGTCCATCAAGGCGAGATCGGTAAAGGTGCCGCCAGTATCGAAGGCGAGTTTCATCGTGGTCCTCGGGCAGTGAGCAGTGACAACTTCAGGTCAGACGGTTGGAGGTGCGGAGGTGCCCGGCGCCATGTCGAGCCGCCCGGTCATGAACAGTGAGCCGAGTTGTGCGTGAGTGATCGCCGCGGGTGGCCCGGTCCAGATCACCTGGCCAAGCCGCAAAACGGCGACGCGGCCGGAGACCTCCATTGCCTTGCGCGTGTTTTGCTCGACCAGCACCACGGTACAACCGCCTGCGTTGATGCGAAGGATCTCGGCGAAGACCTGCTGGATTGCCTGCGGCGCCAGGCCGACGGAGGGCTCGTCGATCAGCAGCAGGCGCGGTCGTAGCAACATGGCCATGCCCATTTCCAACATCTGCTGTTCGCCGCCGGAGAGATAGCCGGCGGGGTGGCGGCGTCGGTCGCGCAGGATAGGAAACAGATCGAAAACGAAGTCGCGGTCGCCGCGCTTGCCGCCAGGAAACGCGAAGGACGCCATGTCGAGGTTCTCATCCACTGACATCAGCGGGAAATTGCAGCGGCCCTGTGGCACGTATGCAACGCCGCGGCGCAGGATGTCGCGTGGCCGAAGGCCGCTGATGCGCTCGCCGTTCCAGCTGACCGATCCCGCGGTGATCGCGGTCATCCCGAAGATCGTCTTGAGCAGTGTCGACTTGCCGGCGCCGTTGGGGCCCATCAGCGAGATGAACTCGCCCGGTCCAACGGCAAGGTCCGTCCCGAGGAGGATTTCCAGCTTGCCGTAGCCAGCCCGCAGCCCTTCGACCTGCAGCGCTTTTGTGTCAGCCGGCAAGGTAGGCCTCCACCACGCGGGGATCCCGGATCACCTCGTCGGGATCGCCGTTGGCCAACACGCTGCCGCGGCTGAGCACGACCAGTCGATCCGAAACTCCCTTCAGTACGTCGATGTTGTGCTCGACTATTACGAAGGTAACGCCGCTCTCGCGGTTCACCAGCCGGATGTTCTCGACGATCCGCTCGATCATCACTGGATTAATGCCGGCGAACGGCTCGTCGAGCAGGATTATCCGAGGTTCGGGCATCAACATGGAGGCGAACTGCAGCAGTTTCTGCTGTCCAAACGACATCTCCCCGGCCCTTGTATGCTGCATATGGGCGAGCCCGACCCGCTCCAGCAGCACGGCCGCACGCGCGCGCAGGTCCCGCACCCGGCGGCGGGCGCCCGGACCAAACGAGAAGGTCGAAGCCAGGTTGGGGAAAGCAGCCATCTGGCCGGCGACCACGAGGTTGTCCTCGGCCGTCAGCGCGCGGAACACCACCGCCTTCTGGAAGCTTCGCAGCAGCCGCTGCTGCCGTGCGATCCGCATCATCTCCCAGCCCGTGATATCCGTCGTGCCGGCAAGCACGCGCCCTGCCGTCAGCGGCACCAGGCCGGTGCAGCAGTCGAACAGCGTCGATTTGCCCGATCCGTTCGGGCCCATCAGCCCGCAGATCTGGCCGGTGAAGAAGTCGAGGTCGACCCCGGCAACCGCGACGATCGGGCCGAAGCTCTTTTCGACCCCGCGCAGCGACAGCGCGACCTGGGGCTCAGCCGACATGCGACCTCCGCAAGGACAAAGGCCACAGCCGCAGCACCACGCGGGCCAGCGGCTCGATCAGGCCCCGGGGGAACGCGAACACGCTGGTCGTGAGGATCAGCCCGTAAATGACCATCCGCAGTTCTGGGGCCATGCGCAGCGCCTCGGACAGGGCCACGAAGACGACGCTGCCGAGGATTGGCCCCAGGATGGTGCCGACGCCTCCGCCAAGGGCAACCACCAGCACCGTGTTGGTATAGGAGGGGTCGAACACGGTGGGACTGATTACCGTGATGTAGTGCACATAATAGCTGCCCCCGGCCCCGGCAAAGGCGGCGCTGAGGACAAAGGAGGCCAGTCGGTAGTGCCAGGTCTGCCCGCCGATTGACGCTGCCAGGATTTCGTCGTCGCGGATCGCGACCATGTAACGTCCGGCCGGCGAGCGCACGATCAGGACAAGGAGTGCGATCGCCGACACACTCAGCAGCAGACCGAGATAGTAGAATTCGGGGATCGTATGCACCTCGTAGCCGCCGGCCCACAGGCCGAGGCGCGGCCGGGGCACGCTTGACAGTCCCATGTCGCCACGCGTCAGGCTGACCCAGTTCTTCGCCGTCGATTCGAGAATGAACACGAAGGCAATGGTGCACATGACGAAGGAAGTGTGCCGCAGCCGCAGCGCCGGGATCGCCAGCGGCACTGCGAGCAACGCCGGCACGACGCAGGCGGCAAGCAGGTTGAACCAGAACGGCGTGCCGTAATGCATCGCCAGCAGGGCGGACGCGTATCCGCCCACGCCAAAGAATCCCATCTGAGCCAACGACAGCATGCCGGTGTAGCCGAGGATCAGATTGAGCCCGAGTGCCGGAAGGAGGAATACCATCGAGACGACGAGCGTGCTGAGCTGGTAGGGGGTGGCCATCAGCGGTAGTGCAGCGAACCCTGCCACTGCCAGGCTCGCCCAGGCCATCTGTCTGCCGCCGGACGGGAGGGCGATGCGGGGCATCTCAGTAGCGTGCCTTGATGTTGAAGAATCCGTACGGGCGCCACATCAGCACCAGCACGAGCAGGGCGAAGGCAACGGAGTCGCGGTACTGCAGACCGACGTAACCGGCCGTGAGGCTTTCCATGATCCCGAGCATCCAACCCGCCAGCAGCGTGCCCGGGACATTGCTTATCCCGCCCATCACGATTACCGCGAAGCTCTTCAGGGTGATCGTCTCGCCCATGGCGCCGTAGATGTTGATGACGATGGGCGCGGTCAGTACGCCGGACAGGGCGGCCAGGACGGTGCCGATGATGAAGGTAACCAGCACCACCCGGCGCACATCGACGCCGAGCACGTGACAGCACTCGACATTCTGCGACACCGCACGCATCGCCTTGCCGATGCGTGAGTAGCGGACCAGCCACTGCAGGGCGCCAAACACCGCGATCGTGACGATCAGGATCAACAGCCGCTGTTGGGCAATGTCGCGGCCGAGCACGTTGACCGGCTCCAGCCATCCGCCCTCGAAGATGCGGAACGTGCCGCCGAACAGCAGCGTTGCGAGGTTCTGCAGAACCAGCGATACGCCCAGCGTGGCGATGATGCCAGCGTCAAACGAGGCGTCGACCAGCCTTTGCATCACGACATAGCCGATCACCACCGCGATGGCGACCGAGACCAGCAACGCGATCGGGATAGACGCCAGGTAGGGCAGATCGAACTGGTCGATGGCCCACCAGGCCGCGAAGGCGCCGGCCATGTAGTATTCGCCGTGGGCAAAGTTGATCTGCCCGAGCACGCCGAGGATCACCGTCATGCCGACGGCAACCAGCGCATAGACCGACCCGATGACGAAACCATCGACGAGGAGGTTTTGCAGCACGAGTTCAACCTATGCGCTAGTGTGCGGGCGGGTGACGGTGGGGGGCGCGGACTTACGGCGCCGGGTAGGCGATCTGGGTGCGGAAGACGCCCTTGATGACGGGCTGGCCGTTCTCGACGAGGTAGAGAATCATCGGCAGGTCGGCCTGGTTGTGGCTGTCGAACTTCACCGCTCCCGTCGCCCCCTCGTAGGTAATGCCGCTCAGCGCCTGGCGGACGGCCGCGGGATCGGCGCTGCCGGCCTTGCGGATCGCATCGGCAAGCAGGTGCATGGTTTCCCAATGCGTGTAGGCGTGCACGAGCGGAACCTCCTTGTCGTACGCCGCCATGTAGGCGGTAACGAAGCCCTTGCTCCGCACGTTGTCGAAATCGGGTGACCACGCCGCCACTTCGATCGCTCCATTCAGCACGCTGGGGGCTGCCCTAATCGTCTGCGGATTAGTGAAATCGCTGTTGCCGATCAGCACGATTTTTCCGGCCAGGCCTGTTTCGAGCATCTGCCGGGCGACCAGCCGCGCAGAGGCAGCGTAGCCATACATCAGGATGGCCTGCGCCCCGGAACTCTTGATCTTGCTGAGAACCGGCAAGAACTCAGTCGTGGAGGCCTGGAAATAGTCCTCGCTGACCGCCGTAATGCCATAGCGTTCGAAGAACCGCTTGGACAGTGCGATGGCGCCGCGCCCGTAGTCGTTGTCCACCGACAGGATTGCCACCTTCTGGATGTGATCCCGCTCGGCGGCGTATTCCAGCACTATCCCGGCGCGCTGCTCGTCGGTCGGGTAATTGCGGAAGGTCCACTGGTACCCCCCCACCCCGGCCTTCAGGGTAATCGCCGGATCGGAGGACGCGGCGTTGAGGAGCAGTACCTTGGCATTCTCGACGATCGGGGAATAGGCGAGCGTTGCGGAGCTGCAGATATCACCGACCACGAATTGCACCTGGTCGTTGGAGATCATGCGCTGCAACGACAGCACGCCCTCGACCGGCGTGCACTGGCTGTCGCCGCGGACGAGCTCGATCTTATGCCCAAGCAAGCCACCAGCGGCGTTGATCTGCTCGGCGGCGAGGCTCGCGCCTCGCCAGGCAAAGCCGCCATACGGCGCATTTGCACCGGTCATCGGCCCGATCACACCCACCTTGATGTCGCCCGACGCCGCCTGGACAGCCGGAATGGACCCGACGGCCAGACCGACGCCACACAGGGCGGCAAGGGTGAACATGAAACGCCTTCGCATGAGATTTGCCATCGTCGTCTCCCTGGACACCAAGTCGTTGAGGTGGGGCTGGAGCAGTCTTTCCGTGATCCCCCACAGACATTGTTGCATCGGTCTGGACGGTATTCAGCCTGGCAGTGCGGTGACAAAGACCGGTTTTGTATGGCAGGGTCGGCAATCCCGATACCCGCCGGAGCGGGCAGGCGCGGAAGAGAGGATTGCCGTGGATCTTCGCCGGCTGCGTTCGTTCGTGAAGGTCGTCGATCTGGGCAGCATCACCCGGGCCGCGGATGCCCTGCATATCGCCCAGCCGGCGCTAAGCCAACAGATCCTCTCCATTGAACGGCTGTTCGGCCAGCCCCTGCTGGTGCGAGGCAAATCGGGCGTTACGCCGACGAAGGCCGGGCGGATCGCCTACCGTCACGCGCAGGTCATGCTGCGGCAGCTTGAGCAGGCCAAGACCGACGTGCGCGCGGCAGGCGATGGCCTGCAGGGGCGGGTCAGTGTGGGTGTCGTGCCGTACAGCTGCGCCAGTGGGCTGGTGCTGGCCCTGATGCAGGAAGTGGCCAACCGCTACCCGCAAATCCTTCTGCACATCCACGAGAACTTCGAGGGGGTCCTGGCTGGAGAACTATTGCAGGGAAGAATGGACCTGGCGTTCCTGTACGAACTCACACCACGGCCGGGCCTGCTATATTCACCACTGAACGTGGAACCGCTGTGCGTCGTCGCGGCACATGCCATGGCTCCCGGGCTGGCGTTCGACCAGGCGATCGATCCCGCCACCCTGGCGGAACTCCCCCTGCTGCTGCCGAGCCGCATTCATGCCATCCGTCAGATGGTCGAGGCGTACTTTGAAGCGAACCGGATCAAGCCAAGGGTGCTGGCCGAGATCGAATCTCTGGAGACGCTGTGCGCGGCGGTCCGGGATGGACTGGGGGTCGCCATTCTGCCAGCGCTCGCCGCGCGGGCTGTCGCGGGCGGCCCGCAGATCGTGGTCAAGCCGCTGCTCGGAGAGGCCACCGAACTGATGCTGTTTCTCTGCATGGCCGAGAGCCTCGGACCGTCTGAGGCAGTGCTTGCGGTCCATGATCTGGCCGCGGACCTGGCCGGCCGGCGTCTGCCGGCGAGGCCGGAGCCTGGTGGAGCGCCGGCCGCCATACCGGACGGCGCATAACCGTCAGTCGGTGTTGTGGGTGTTCGCCAACGGGCGAACACCGGGCCATGCGCCGGCGGCGGTGGATTCGTCGACCAGTTGCAGGATGATGTGTTCGACGGCCCGAACCGAGTCCGTGGTGGGAAGCTGATCGGAAACCCCGAGCGACACGGTCGCCTCCAGTCGAGGCTGGCGGATCGGGCGAATCTGCAATCTGTCCCGTGCGGCGGCCTCGACGATGGCCGCGTGCGGGAGGATGGAAATCCCGAGATTGGCGCGCAGCGCATCCCGCAGGGTTGCGAAGGAATCGATCTCGGCGGCGATTTCCAACCGCGCGCCGATACGGGCAAACGCCCCCTCGATCAGCTGACGCAGGAAGTGGATCGCACTCGGCAGCAGCAACCGCATGCCCGCGAGATCCGCCAGGTTCACCGGACCGTTCGCAGGGCCTGGGATGACGGCCGATTCCGCAGCGAACAGGAACAGTTCCTCGACGAACAGGCCGCGCAGGCGCAGACCCTTGAGTGGACCGATGCCATACACGATCGCCAGGTCGATGCGACCATTGATGACCGATTCGCTCAGCGTGCCGGCGAAGTTGTCGTTGATGCGCAGCAGCACATCGGGGCACCGCTCCTTCACGCGGTGAAGGATCGGTAATGCAAGGGTGGCCGCCGCGCCATAGGTTGCCAGCCCGAGGGAAACCGGACCGAATGCGACATCGGAAACCTGCCTTACATCCAGCTCGGCCTGACGAACCTGGCGAACGATCAGCTGCGCATGGCGATACAGGACCTTCCCTGCCTCCGTCACGCTGACACCGCGCGGACCGCGCGTCAGCAAGGTCCGACCGAGCTGGGCTTCGAGCGATGAGACGTGCTCGCTCAACGTGGACTGGCTTACCTTCAGCTCTCTGGCAGCCTTGGCGTAGCTGCCGCAATCGGCGGCCGTCAGAAAATAATAAAGTTTCCGGGGTTCCAGTGACGGATAATGGTCTCGCAACGGTGTCATGCCATTGGGTGAGCTGTGACGTTCTGCTTCCCGTCATCATAGCCGGGACCTTTGATATGGCAACTTGCCGCTTTGCGACCTCCTGTCAGGTTGGTGATGAACCGGGAAGCGGTCGTGTTCAAGCGTGCTCCATGATCCTGGTTGGCAAGCTGATCCATGCTCGGCATCGCCCGTGATCCGTCTCGCGACGCAGCGCGCGGGGCGGGTCTGCACGTTCCTACTTGCCGGCGGTGCCGTCGCATGGTGTCACGGCCGCGCGTCGGCGGCCCTGGACACGCCGATGGTGCGGTCCAGGAATGCATGGACCTCGCGGAAGCTGGCCTCGGCGGCATCCCGGTCATATTGGATCGGATGCCCCTCCTGGGACGTGCGCCGAACGTTGAATCGGTTGTCGAATGCATGCACGACGCCAGGGTAGGTCCGGACGGTTACGTCTTCCGCACTCCCGACGGCCTGGGCGAATTGCCGGCAGGTTCGTGCGGGATCGCCCCAGGTATCGTCATCTCCAGCCAGGGCAAGCAGTGGCATGCTGCCGTGATTGGCGGGTTCACGGCAGGCACCGTAATAGTCCACCGCCGCCTTGATCAGGCCCTGCGCCTCGGCCTCGAAATGCCGATTGGCGACCGTGGCTGCGGTGGCGCCACCATGGGAATTGCCCAGGACGGCGATCCGGGCGCCGTCCACGCGGGGGACGGTCTGCAGCCAGCGCGCCGCCGCGATGGTGTCACCCGCCCGATCCAGGCGGGTGACCAATGGCTGGAGGATCGGGGCACACACCGTTGTCACGCCACGCGGCCGCAGGCTGTCCAGCACAACGGCACCGTAACCCCAGCCCGTCAACCGCTCGGCCCACTGGGTCTGGTTGGAGCCCGCGCCGCCGCAGCCATGCAGCAAGATGACCACTGCGAACGGGCCGGGCCCCTCGGGCAGCGACAGGCGTGCCGGCAGCGGCCGCGGTGATTGGCGAGCACCTGCGACGGCAACCACCGGCACGCTGTCCGCCGCGCTGGGGAAGGCACCGGAGCATGCCGCCAGCAGCAGCAGGCCGACCGTTGCCAGCGGCCCAAAAGGTTGACTCTTGTGCTTGATCCAAGCGCGGAACATGGCAGCCTCTCTGCGAGCCTTAGGCCACGCTAGCAGCGTGTCGGAGTGACGTCGCCAGTCGGTGGGTCTGTCGGTGCCGCGGCGGCGGGCCCAGGCCGCCGCGGAAAAGATCGAGGGCAGGCGATGCAAACAAACGATCATGATCCCCCTCTGCGCAGGCAATGGCACCTCCGGCAAGGGCTGGGTCGCTTCTGGCGACCACGCCCCAGCACCGGCGGTCGGTGTCGCCCGGAACGATAATTCTGGACCTCGCGCCACCAAATGAGCAGGCTTCGTGCCACGCAAGGCTGGAGAGTAACGATGGATCTGCTGATCACCGACACGGCCGTCGTGACCTGCGACAGAGAGCGGCGCGTGCTGGAACGCCACGCCATTGCCGTCCTGGGCAACCGCATCGCCGATGTCGGACCGAGCGCCGAGCTTGCGCAGCGGTTCCCGCAACTGGCGCGCTTCGCCGCACGCGGCCTCGCGGTTCTGCCTGGCTTCATCAATGCCCATACCCATACGGCGCTGACTATTCTGCGCGGTACCGTCGAGGACTGGGATGGCAATGCCGTCTATGGCTATATGTCGCCGGTTTCCTATGAGATGACCGATGCCGAGCGGGCGGTGATGGTGCAACTCGGCTGTCTGGAGGCCATCCGCAGCGGCTGTGCCACGCTCGTGGACCCCTTCCGGCACGTGCCTTCCTATGCCGGTGCCATGGCCGCCACCGGGCTGCGGCTCTGGCTGTCGGAGAGTTGTGCCGACACCAACACGCTCAGGATCCGCAAGGGCGACTACTCGACAAACCGAGCCTTCGGCCAGGCCTTCCTCGACCGCGCCATCGCCGGCATCGAGACCTTTCACGGCACCTGGAACGACCGGGTGCGCTGCCAGGTCGCCGCCCATGCGGCCGACAACTGCTCGCCCTGGATGCTCGACCAGCTTATCCAGCTGTCGCACCGCCATTGCCTGACCAGGACCATCCATCTGGCGCAGAGCCTGGAGGAAATCCGTGCCGTTCGGGCAGCGCATGGCCTGACGCCGGCCGAATATCTCGACCGCGAAGGCTTTCTCGGCCCCGACCTCGTCGCCGCGCA
>CAIMEK010000358.1 GCA_903839965.1 uncultured Acetobacteraceae bacterium
CGTTACCCCGGAGAAGGCGCGCGAGATCGTCGTCGACCAGGCGGCCTGCACGGGCTGCCTGAGCCAGTGCCGGTTCTCCAACTGGTCGCAGCACGGGCCGGAGTACAACAACGGCAAGAAGCCCGACCCGCGCAGCTTCTGCATCCAGAAGACGCAGCAGGGCATCGCCCATGAGAGCAGCCAGGAAGATGTGGTCGAGAACAACCTGATGTTCAGCGGCCACAACGGCTACCGCTTCGCGTCCGACCCGTTCTACGGCGGCTTCATCCCCACCGTGCGCCAGCTGGTCGAGCGGATCCTGACCGGGCGGTAACGCCGCCTACTTCCGCAGCGGCTTCTCCTCGGCCAGCATGCGCGCCACGCCGTCGGCCAGCTGCGCCAGCAGCGTGCTCATCGTCGCCACCAGGTCGGCCGCGCGCGGACCCGGGACCGCCGCGGTGAGGCGAACCGTGCGGGCCGTCGCGGCGATGCGGGTGCCATCGTGGCGGATCGCCACCTGCGCCAGCAGCACCACCGTGCCGGCGGAGTCGGCATCGAATCGCGCGATGTCGATCTCCAGGATGGTGTCCGGCTGGGTGGAGATGGCGCCCGATTCGGCGAACACCGCGGCATCGGGCAGCCGCTGCACCAGGTCCTCGGTGAGCACCCGGCCCACCATCCGCCCCAGCGATTCGCCCCAGCGGTCGCGGTCGCTCACCTGCAGCCGGTAATCGACCGCGGCGCGCACGATTTCCGGGCGGTCCAGGTAGCCGGCCAGGCCGATGCGGCGCAGCTCGATGCTGCGCCTGGCGGTGGGCAGCGCGGTGCCGGGAATGGCGGCGAGCGTGTAGAGGTCGGCCGGCGGCGACGTGGCGCAGGCGGCCAGCAGTACGGGCAACAGCAGCATGGGGCGACGCAACATGCGGGTCAGTCTCCTGCGGCGCCGGAGCGGCCGCGCAGCAGCGCCTCCGGATGTTGGTCGAGGTAGTCGGCCAGCAGGCGGATGGAGCGGGCGGCATCGCTCGCCTGGCCCATCAGCCGTTCCAGGTCGCGGCGGAACTGCGAGCTTTGGCCGTAGGCGGTGTCCACCGAGCCGACCAGGCGGTTGGCGCGCTCCAGCGTGGACTGCAGGGTCTGCGCGATTTCCGGCACGCGCTGCAGCGCCGGGGCGATGCCGGCATTGAGTCGGCGCACCGTGTCCTGCGCAGCCGTCATGGTGTCGGCCAGCGAGCGCAGCGCGCCGCGCAGTTCCCCGCCATTGGCGATGGCGTTGGCGCCGGCCAGGGTATCGTTCAGGTTCTTGGCGATCTCGGCGAGCGGCAGGTTGTTCAGCGTCTGCACGATGTTGGCCAGCCCCGCGGTGACGCTGTCCATGCCGCCGGGCTGCGAGGGCAGCACGATCTCGCCGCCCTGCTGCGTCACCTCGGCGGGCGGCGCGCCGGGGAAGAAGTCCATCGCCATCAGCAACTGGCCGGTGAGGAAGTTCGCCGTGCGCAGTTGCGCCCGCATGCCGCGGCCCACCAGCGTGCGCGCCACCTCGAGCGGCGAGCGGTTGGAGTTTTCCTGCAAGATGCGCTGCGGCTGGATGTCCATGTGCACGGCCACCCTGGCGATGGTGGTGATCGGGTTGAACTCCAGTTGCACGTTGGTGATCGTGCCGACCTGGATGCCGTAGAACTCCACCGGCGCGCCGGGCGCCAACCCGCGCACCGAGCCCTGCACGTAGGTCAGCACGGGCACCTGCTCCTTGTAGCCGGCCGCGCGGGCGGCGGCGACGTCGGTGAACAGGGTGAAGGTGGCGCCCGACTGGCTGACCGGGGTCGCCACGGCGCCCGGGTCGGTGTTGAAGGCGATGCCGCCGGTGAGCACCGCGCGCAGGCTCTCCATGCGGAACTGCACGCCGCTGGCGCCGAGCTCGACCGAGACGCCCGAGACGTTCCAGAACCGCGAGCTCTCGTGCACGAACTGCTCGTATGGCGAGCGGATGAACACCGAAAGCGTGAGGCTCCGCCCGTCCGGGTTGAGCTCGTAGCCCAGCATTTCGCCGACGACGATGCCGCGGTAGAACACCGGCGAGCCGC
>CAIMEK010000359.1 GCA_903839965.1 uncultured Acetobacteraceae bacterium
AAATCGGTCTAGCCATATTTGAGCGAGCAATTCCGCCAGCTCGCGGATCAAAGGGCGATTCCGCTCAAGCTGGCATTGCTCTAGAGTTCGGAGAGACGAATGAAGCGCCGCTCGCGGGCCGAGCGATAAGCTGCGAGCACGGTCTTCAATGAGCCGAGTTGTTCCTGCGGCGACGTTAGCGGGGTGCGGTCCAACGCGATGCAGTCGATGAAGTGCGCAACCTGCTCCACGAATCCGCGCGAGGCAGCCGGCAAGAACTGTTCCGTGCGCCCACCATCGCGGGTGAAAAAGACGCTCCGGCCATGGGTGTCGAATTCGATCGTTCCCGCCGAACCCAGGATGGTGAACTCGCTGCGCGGCCGTTCACGCTGCGCGGTCCACGACACGATCAGCGAGCCGACCGCGCCGGAGGCAAACCGGAGGAGCAGCAGCGTCGTGTCCTCCAGGGGGCGGATGGCTTCGAAGCCGACCGATTCGACGAATGCGCCCACCTCCACGATCTCGCCGAGCAGGTAGCGGCATGCGGACACCGGATGCGTGCCGGCGTCCAGCAACGCGCCTCCGCCCATGCTCTCTGCGTCATGCCGCCAGCGAAGATTGCTGAACCCGCCCCGGACATCCATCTCAAGCGTGGTGCGGATCAGGAATGGCGCGCCGATATCGCCGCTGTCGATGCGTTCCTTGGCCCAGCGCACCACGGTGGCGTAGTCCCAGTTTTCTGCGATCATGACCTTGCGGTCGGCATGTTGCCCGGCGTCCACCAGGCGCTGCGCATCGCCAAGCGTGATGGCCAACGGCTTTTCCATCAGGACATGCTTGCCGTGCTCAAGGGCGGCGACGGCGACATCGACATGCAGGTGATGCGGCAGCAGGATGTCGACGATGTCGATGTCGTCGTGTTGCAGGACGCGGCGGTAGTCGTCGTCCCATGCCGGCACGCCCCATCGCCTTGCGGTTTCCTCGGCGGCGGCGGCCGAGGAGCGGACGACGCAGGCGATGCGGGCTTTGTCACAGGCGTTCCAACCGGTGCGATGGTTCTCGCTCCAGACGCCGGCACCGATGATCGCGACGTTCAGCATGAGCGGTAACTCCTGGCTTCAGGTGGCCTATTCCGGCCCCAGCACGAGGTTCGGAAGGAAGAGCACGATCTGGGGGAAGTAGGTCGCCACGAACAGCGGCACCAGCAACGCGACGATGAAGACGAACACTTCCCTGACGAAGGTGGTGAGCGGCATGCCGGTCAGTCCGCACAGTACCAGCAGGACCGGGCCGAGCGGCGGCATGATGAGGCTGATGCTGACGTTCATCGCCATGACCACGCCGAGATGGATCGGGCTGATGCCGGCGTGCAGCGCCAACGGAAGGATGAACGGCGTCACGATCACCTGCGTCGGGATCGCTTCGATCATCGGCCCCAGCACGAACAGCAGGACGTTCATCGCCAGCAGGAGCTGCATCGGGTGCCCGGTGTCGGCGAAAACCGGGAGGCGGGCAAGCTGCTCCGGGACGCCGGCACGGGCGAGAATCCACGAGAACGCCGAGGCGGCGGCGAGCACGAACATGACGCGGGCGGTCGACCAGGCGGACGAATAGGCAACCTCCACCAGGTCGCGGGCGGACAGCGTGCGATAGACGATGACGCCCAGCACGAGGGCATAAAGGCTGCCGAAGGCGGCCGACTCGGTGGGAGTGAAGACACCGGCGACGATGCCCAGCACGAGGATGGCCGGGGTGACCAGCACCAGCACTGCCCGTTTGGTGGCACGGGCGATCTGGCGCAGCGAGGCGGGATTGCCTTTCGGCAGCGAACGCCGGCGGGCCAGCACCGTGATGATCAGCATGAGCCAGAGCGCGGTCAGGATCCCCGGCACGAAGCCGGCAAGAAACAGGCGGGCGATCGAGACATTGGCGATCGAGCCGTAGATCACCATGGTGATGCTGGGTGGAAACACCGGCCCGAGGGTGGCGGACGCCCCGACGAGTGCGGCCGAGAACCCCAGCGGATATCCGGCCCGGCGCATCGCCGGGATCAGGACGGTGCCGAGAGCGGCGGCGTCGGCGGTGCCGGAGCCGGTGATGTCGGCCATGATGGCATTGGTCGCGACGCTCACATGGGCCAGCCCGCCACGGAAGCGGCCCACCAGGGACTCGGCGAAATCGACCAGGCGATCGGTGATCTTGGCGCGTTCCATCAATGCGCCGAGGAAAAGGAACAAGGGAACCGCGACGATCAGGAAGGAATCGAGCCCGTTGAACATGCGCTGGGCGATCACCTCGCTGCCGGCCCGCGGCAGGAGCTGGATGGCGATGAAGGAGGTCAGGCCCATGCAGAAGGCGATCGGCATGCCGCAGACCAGGAAGAACAGCAGCAATCCGGCGAGGTAGAGGGCGATCATGGTGCCGGGTGCGATCCTTCACGCGGGCCGGTGTGCGGGTGTGCCAGGCGCAGGATGCAGTCGAACAGGCGCACGAGCAGATGGAGACCCATGTAGGCCAGCGACAGCGGGATGATGGCGTAGACCAGCCCCTGCGGCAGCTCCAGCACCGGGGAGAAAGCGAAGCGCATCCGCATTGCCCAGTTCCAGCCGTGCAGCGTGATGACCACGGCAAAGACGAGGCAGCCCAGGGTGACGAAGAACTCGACGACCGTCTGCAGGCGGGCCGGCAGGCGTTCCACGAAGATCGGGATGGCGAAGTGCTGGCGACGGCCGAGGATGACGGCGGAGGTGAGCAGGCTCCACCAGATGAAGGATTCCCGGGCCACCTCCTCGGTCCAGGGAAGCGGCAG
The DNA here is from genome assembly GCA_903839965.1 of uncultured Acetobacteraceae bacterium. Classification (GTDB taxonomy): domain Bacteria; phylum Pseudomonadota; class Alphaproteobacteria; order Acetobacterales; family Acetobacteraceae; genus Rhodovastum. Next base: position 2,789 of record CAIMEK010000359.1, read on the forward strand.
CTCCAGCACGTAGCGGACGAACACCTGCAGCACGACGGTGGCGAAGAAGATGGCCCACAGCACCATCGCGATGGCCATGACGGCCCGGTCGAGGGGACGCAGCAGACGGGCTTCGTAGGATAACCCGTCTGCCTGGCTCACGGGCATGCCGACCTTACTTGGTATCGATCACGGCCTGGATCGCCTGCAGGCCGCCGACGCGCGGACCGTACTTCTGGTAGACCGGCTTCACCGCCTCATGGAACTGGTTGAGGTCGTCCACCGGGTTCACTTCCATGCCCTGCGCCTTGGCGAGATCGAGCCCCTTGCGGGTTTCCTCGGCGTAGAGCGCGTCGTACCAGGCGAGGGCATCCGCCATCGCCTCCTTCATCGCCGCCTGGTACTGCGGGGGAAGCTGGTCGAACCACTTGGCGTTCACCGCGACCGAGGAGGGCGAGGAGAAATGCTGGGTGAGGCTGTAGTACTTGGCGACTTCGCTCGCCTTCTGGTCGGCCAGCCCGGCCGGCGGCGTTTCGGCACCGTCGATGACGCCCTGCTTCATGGCCATGTAGATGGCGGGGAATGCCATCGGCACCGGAAGCGCGCCAAGGGTGGTGAAGGTATCGACCATGAGGGGCGATTCCATGACGCGGAGCTTGAGGCCCTTCAGGTCGGCGGGCGTATGGATCGGCCGGGTACGGTTGTAGACCGAGCGGGGACCGTCGGCGATGCCGGCCATCATGATGCGAAGGCCGGTCTGCTGCTCCAGCCTGCCATAGACGCCCTGGCCGATCGGGCCGCGGACGACATGGTGCATGTGGTCGTTGTCGCGGAAGATGAAGGGGAGGTCGAACAAGGCGGTCTCGGGCATGACCGAATTGAGGAAGGCGTTGTTGACCTGGCACATTTCCAGGTTGCCGGCCATCACCGCCTCGATGCTCTCCTTCATACCGCCGAGTTGTCCGTCGGTGACGATGGCGACGACCATGTTGCCGTTGGTCTTTTCTTTCAGCTTGTCGGCGAACAGCTGTTCCAGCCGGACGATGGAGAACTCGCGGGAGTTCGGCGTGGATAGCGTCGCCTCGACTTTCTGCTGTGCCGATGCGCCACTGGCCATTGCAACGATGGCCGAGCACACCAGCAACGCGGCCCCGCGCACGATACTCTTGAATGTCATTCGGCCTTCCTCCCACAGCGGATCTGGTTTAGTCCGATTCCTGCTTGCTCATCCAATTCTTCGGATGGCATTCGACGTCCCCCGACGAGGCCGTTGGTCCGCGTCGCTCGACCCGGATTACAACCCCGCTTCGACGCTAGGGTAGGGCAGTCATTCCGTCAATCCGGTATTCCCCGGATGAGCGGCCAATTCGGCCACCACGACCGCAGGAGGTTGCGGCCGTCCGGCAAGTGCCTCCTCCACCGTCGCGGTGCGGGCGAACCGGGGCGTTCCGAACGGTGTAAGCTCGCAACATTTCGCCGACGCCATCCGTGCATGCTCCCGCTTCCCGACTGTCCTCACCTGCCGAAGGAAGACGACCCATGCGCCACGGCACGGGAAACGTTGTTGCGGGATTCCTGCTCGGCGTCATCGCGGCTGTCGCCATGCCCACCGCAGGCGCCGGCCAGCGGCCAGGCTCCCCGCAGGGCCTGTTCCCGGGGGAGGTGGCGCAGCGGCTCGACGCGACGATCAAGGAGATCATGCAATCGAACAACCTTCCGAACGCTGCCCTCGAAGCCGCCATTCCGGGCAAGGGCCGCTACGTGTTCGTCGGCGGTATCGCCAACCTTGCGACCGGGGCACCGCGCCGCCTTTTGCAGCCGTTCCGGATCGCCAGCCTGACCAAGACCTTCGTCGCCACCGCGATGCTGTCCGACATCGCCGATCTCGCCCGGTATGTGAGGGTGCTTTGCCGGGGCGGCCTGCTCAAGGCAGAGACCCAACAGGCACGGTTGCGGGGCCAGCCGCTGGGCGAACGGGGCCCGGAGTACGGCGAGGGCCTCATCACCGGGCCCAGTGCCTGCGGCCATAGCGGAACGGCGCCCGGCTTCAGCACCGACATGTATTATCTCGGCGCCATCGATGCGACGCTGGTCATCAGCATCAACCGGTTGGACCGTGACGACCGCGCGCAGTCGCCCCCCGTGCTCAAGGCCGTCCTCGCTGCACTGGCCGCGCAATTCGGCAAGTTCTGAGGTTCGCGATGGATTGGGTGGGGAGTTTCACCTCGGCTGTGCGGCGGCTGTCCGGCGTGGCCCCCCCGGATCACCGGAGAGGATATTGGGGAAGAGCCGGCGGGCCACCTTTTCGCCACAGGCCTTGGGGTCCTCAGCCGTTCCGTTTGCGGACGCGACGCCGGCGACCGCCTTGCCGACGACCGCTCCATAGGTCGCGAAATCGCCGGCTGCCGGCGGTGCGACGCCCTCGGGCAGCAAATCGACTTCACCCACTTGTCAATGACGGCGTGGCACCCAGATGGCTTGGTGGCGGCCCAGGACCGAAGCCCATGGAGGAGGATCGATGTCATTCTACCGCGGCATGACCTGCGAGAACGTGACCATCAAAGGGGACAAGGGAACCCCGATCACGGCTTATGTAGCCAGGCCATCAGGTCCTCGCCCCTTTCCGGGCGTTGTGCTGATCCACCACCTGCCGGGCTGGAGCGAACTCTATATCGAGTCGACGCGTCGGTTCGCGCATCACGGCTATCTTGCGATCTGTGCCAACCTCTACGAACGCGAGGGCGGTGGCAGCGACGCCGACCCTGACGACGTCGCCGCCAAGGTGCGCGCCGCGGGCGGCATCGCCGACTCCCAGATGGTCGGCGATACCGAAGCCGCTGTGAAGTGGATGCGCGCGCAGCCCGATCACAACGGCAAGGTTGGTCTTTTCGGCTCCTGCTCGGGCGGACGGCACGCCTTCCTCTATGCCTGCCAGCGAAAGGACATCGATGCCTGCGCCGAGTTGTGGGGTGGCCGCGTGGTGATGGGCAAGGAGGAGCTCAATGCCAAAACGCCCACGCCACCGATCGACATGACGAAGGACCTCTGCTGCCCGCTGCTCGGCCTGTTCGGCAACGAGGATCGCGCACCGAGTCCGGAGCAGGTGAACCAGCACGAGGCCGAGCTCAGGAAGCACGGCAAGACGTACGAATTTCATCGCTACGACGGCGCCGGACATGGCTTCTTTTATTGGCACCGGCCGCTCTACCGGCCCGAGCAGGCCATGGATGGCTGGGGCAAGGTCTTCGCCTTCTTCGGCCAGCATCTGGCGAAGTAGGAGGTCCGGACATGTGCACGTCCATCATCGAGATCGTCCGCGCCGAGGGCATGGCAAAGCGCGGCGACGAATGGTTCCCGCTGTCGCTGGCGGTGGTTGCCTATGACCACGCGCGCCATGCGCCGTTGGGCGACGTCATTACGCTCGACTTCGTCAACCTGGCCCTCGACCCCGGTGCGCGGGCGGGGATCGAGCTGACGCTGGAGACGGCCAAGGAGCTGCGCGCCGCACTCGATCGGGCGATTGCAGCCGCCGAGTTCGAAGAGGCGGAAGTGCGCGGCAAGGGCGCCGCGCTCAGCATCGTTCGCGCTGCGTGACTCGTAAGGCGAGTCAGCCACGCTGACCGCCGCACACGCCGACGCGGGTCGGCGGAGCGGCCGGGATGGTGAAAGTTTTCGGGCGCCGGCCTTTGCAGGGCGCGCGCCTGTATGCAGGCCGGCGTACGGAAACCGCCCATGCACGAACCCGCGGTCAGCAAGCGTGGCGCTATGGGAATTTGAAGGATCTGGCATTGCGCTGCTGGTGCAGTTCGGCGAAAGGGTCAACGCGCCATCGCCACCTTGATCCGCGACACCGTGCCGTTGCCGACGCCGATGCGTTTCGCAACCTTCTTGATGTCCTCTCTTTTCGCCAGCCGGGCGCGTATGGCGGCGCCGACATGCGAGACGTCTTCGTCACGTTCTCACTGAGCGAGCGGTTGATGAAGCTGCGGTGGCCACGCCCGGGCCTGCGGCTGCACTACCTGGACCGGGTGCCGTAGCCGTGTATGTTGCCGCCGCCGCTAGCGGCTTTGTCGCACCAACGGCCTCTGTCCATTGGGCGGAGGATTGCAACACAGCGAGGTAGATGCAATGCCCCGATACGAGTCTCCCTATGATCCTTCTTCGATGCCGAGGGACCTGAAGTACATCCGTTACGAGAAGAAGGGCCATGTCGCCTATGTCACCATCAACCGGCCCGAAGTGCTGAACGCAATGCACAGCTACAGCTATGCCGAGTTGCGCTCGTGCTGGCTGGACATCGGCCGCGATCCAAATATCTATGTCGGGATCTTCACCGGCGAAGGCAAGGCATTCTGCGCCGGGCGCGACGTCAAGTTTCTCTCTGAGCACCAGGCCAAGGGTATCCGGACGCCACACGAGGATCCGAACAGCCCGATGTATTTTTGGGGCGGCGGCACCAGGCCGTCCGAGGCCAATCTGGACAAACCGCTGATTGCGGCGATCAATGGGCTTGCTGTCGGCGTCGGTATCTCGCTGGTGCTGGAGTGCCAGTTGCGCGTGATGGCCGAGGATGCCTGGCTCGGTGACACCCACACCAGAGTCGGCCGCCTTGGCTCACCGCATGGCTTGTACGCGGCGCTGCCCCGCACGGTCGCAGCCTATCTCACTCTGTGCAACGGCCGGCTGACCGCGCAGGAATGCCTGCAGCACAGCATCGTCAACAAGGTGGTGCCGCGCGACAAGCTGATGCAGACGGCCGAACAGCTCGCGGAGATGGTGTGCGAAGGCTCGCCGTTGGCCGTGCAGGCGGCAGTACGCCTTTATCGCCTCAGTACGGCCTTCGAGCCGGCGCTGGTCGCCTATGCGCGCCATCTCGACCAGGAGACGGCGGAAAGCGAGGACGGGGCGGAAGGCCCGCGCGCATTTCGCGAGAAGCGCAAGCCGGTCTGGAAGGTGCGTTAGGCGGATAGTCGACCCGAGCCGCTGCCTGCACTTTGCGTGGCGGCTCGGAGCGAATGCCCGATCCGGAACGCAGGCTTCAAAGCAGGCCTTTCGTGGGGTGGGTGCCGCGGCAAAGCGGTCGGTAGAGGTGGTTGTCGGGGACTGGAGGCTGGTGTGAACGATCAAGCGCAACGTGCGGCACCCTTTGGGGATCTCACGCCCTTGATCGCCCCTCGATCGGTCGCCGTGATCGGGGCATCCGACCGCGAAGGCAACGTTGGCGGAATTGCAGTGCTTGCCCACCCTGGGCGCGCTGCCAGCAGTTCCTGACCTGGCAATCCTGGCTGTTCCAGCCGAGGGTGTCGCAGGAGCCGTCGAAGATTGCATTGCGAACCATGTGCCGGCCGCAGTGGTCTGGGCCGGAGGCTTCGCCGAGGTCGGCGGAGCAGGCATCGCCCGACAACAGCACCTGAAGGAACTCCTGTACCGCGCCCGGTTCTTTGGACACAAGGTTGAGCTTAAGCGGCGGCGTTGAGCATTGCCTGGTTCCAGTTGGCTCGGGCGAGGTTGGGGCTGGCGTGGCCGTTCTTCTCAATCAGCCATTCAGCGTTGTATCGGGTG
>CAIMEK010000360.1 GCA_903839965.1 uncultured Acetobacteraceae bacterium
ATCGTCATCCAGGAAGGGTCTGGCTACACCCCCACCCCGGTGATCTCCCATGCCATCCTAGCCTACAATCGCGGGCGGTCGAGCGGTCTGGCGGACGGCGTTGTGATCACGCCCTCGCACAACCCGCCCGAGGATGGCGGCTTCAAATACAACCCTCCTTCGGGCGGCCCGGCGGACACCGGCACCACCTCCCAGATCCAGAATCGCGCCAATGACATCCTCGCCTCCGGCATGAGGGATGTGAAACGCATGCCGTTGGAGCGTGCGCTGAAGGCTGACACCACCCATTTCGTGGACTATGTCAGCCCGTACGTGGAGGACTTGAAAGAAGTCATCCACATGGATGCAATTGCCGATGCCGGGCTGAAGATCGGCGTCGATCCGATGGGCGGCGCAGGCGTCGCCTACTGGGCGCCCATTGCCGAACGCTACAAACTCAACCTCGACGTTGTCAACCCGCGTGTCGACCCGACCTTCTCCTTTATGACCCTCGACCATGACGGGCGCATCCGCATGGACTGCTCCAGCCCCTATGCGATGGCGGGGCTGATCGCGCTGAAGGACCGTTTTGATCTTGCCTTCGCCAACGACCCCGATGCCGACCGGCACGGCATCGTCGCGCCGTCGGTCGGGCTGATGAATCCGAACCACTACCTTGCCGTCGCCATCGACTACCTGCTGACCAACCGGCCGCGCTGGCCGACCCGCGCGGTGATCGGCAAGACGCTGGTGAGCAGCGGGCTGATCGACCGCGTGGTGGCGCAGCACGGGCGGCGGCTTTGCGAGACCCCGGTGGGGTTCAAGTGGTTCGCGCCCGGGCTGTTCGACAGCTCGTGCTGTTTCGGCGGCGAGGAGAGTGCCGGGGCGAGTTTTCTTCGTTTGGACGGCACGGTGTGGACGACGGATAAGGATGGCCCGTTGCTGAACCTGCTGGCCGCCGAGATCACCGCGCGCACGGGCGCCGACCCCGGCGTGCATTACCGGGAACTGACCGAGGCGCTCGGCGCGTCGTACTACACGCGCATCGACACCCCGGCGAGCACCGCGCAGAAGGCGAAGCTGCTGACGCTGTCGCCGGAGGCCGTGCGCAGCACCACGCTGGCCGGCGACCCGATCGTGGCGCGGCTGACCCGTGCGCCCGGCAACGACGCGCCGATCGGCGGGTTGAAGGTGGCCTCCGAGGAGGGCTGGTTCGTCGCCCGTCCGTCCGGCACCGAGGACATCGTGAAGCTGTATGCCGAGAGTTTCCGCGACGCGGCGCATCTGCAGCGCATTCTCGACGAGGCGCAGCAGATCATGGCGGATGCGCGGGCGGGGTGAGGCGTCGTGGCCGAGCCGCCGCGCAAGGTCAAACCCACGCTGACGCCGCGTGCCCAGGCCGCGGAGGCGGAGCGCCGTGCCCGCCAGGCCGAGGCGCTGCGGGAGAATTTGCGGCGGCGCAAGCAGCAGGCGCGGGACCGGGCCGGGGAGGGGGAGAAGCAGGGGTAGGCGGGGAAGCGGCTATTTCGGCGTCTCAGGGCATTTGCCGAACCGACACGTCCTGTTGGTCTCTTTGGTGCTGTTGCCGAGCATCCGGCCGGCGGAATCGAACTCGAAGACGACGTCGGTTGTTTTCACCGCGACCTCACCGGCCCCCCACCGGACGAACGGAACGTAACTCGCCGAGTTCGATGAGGCGTTCCGGTAGATGTAGGTCAAGGTCGTGCCGCCTTCGGGCTTCTGGGCGGATTGCTGTGGCTCGCCCAGCTTCGCCTGAACGTCCGCGACTGTTGAGACGCCGTTCTGGAACTGGGTGATCTGGGCCGGATCGACCTGTTTTTCGGTCGTCTTGCTGGCGTTCGAAGCCGAAGTCGTCGATGCGGCAATCATGGTACTGACGCAGCCCGGCAGAAGCAGACTGCAAAAGACAAGCACTATTGCCTTGCGCATTTCCCCATCTTCTCCTGTTCCCTGCCTGCCGCTTCCGAAGCGCGGCTGCAGTTGTTACAACTCAACATCGCAACACGAACTAGCGGCTCCACCCGACGAGGTTCCGTATTCGAGACAAGCGAGTTCGACGATTTTGCGTATGGCGAAGCTGGAACAAACAGGCAAGCCTTGCTTGTTCGTGTTGCTGTCAAAGCGAAGACCGAGCCATGCTTACAAAGGTTCCGGGGAGTCAACGCACGAACAGGAGATTGCAATTATCTCGATGTTATGTGCACCAACCGATGGACAGAGCGGGCCGCCGCCACCCGCGCCGGGCGCAATCGCCGGGACTGTGGCGTCGGTCGTGGAAGTGGTCCCTACCCCGCCAGCGCCGCGATCAGCCGTGCCGCCTTCTCGCCGACGATCTGGGCCGTATCCCCCGGCTTGTAGATCGACGAGCCGATGCCGAACCCGGCCGCGCCCGCCGCCAGCCAGGGACGTAAATTGCTGGCATCGATGCCACCCACCGGCAGCACCGCCGTGCCTGCGGGCAGCACCGCGCGAATGCCCTTCAGCACCGCGGGGCTGGCCGCCTCGGCCGGGAACAACTTGATCGCGTCCGCCCCGGCTTCGAGGACGGAGAAAGCTTCGGTCGGGGTGAAGAAGCCCGGACACGCAAACAGCCCCGCCGCCTTGG
>CAIMEK010000361.1 GCA_903839965.1 uncultured Acetobacteraceae bacterium
GCCAATGCCTGGCTGGACGCGCTGGCGCAGCACCGCCACGCCCGTGGCCTGCCCGCCCTCTCGATCAACTGGGGCGCCTGGGCCGAGGTCGGCGCCGCCGCAGGCACCCTCGGCGGCCGCGGGTTGCGCGGCTACCTGCCGATCGACCGGGCGGTGGGGCTGACCGCCCTCGGCCGGGCGATGGAGGCCGGCCTGGCCCGGGTTGCCCTGGCGCCGATCGCCTGGGACCGGCTGCCCGCGGCGGACCAGCTTTTCTTCAGCCGGCTGCGCCCCGCCGCCGCGCCCACAGCACCGGAGCCGGCTGCCGCGCCGCCCCGGTTGGACGCCCTGGCCCCCGCCGCGCGGCTGGACGCCATCGAGGATATGGTGGCCGATCTGGTCGCCCGCATCCTTGGCAGTGATGGCCCGGTCGACCGCGGGGTCGGGCTGTTCGACGCCGGTATCGACAGCCTGATGTCGGTCGAGCTGCGCAACCGGCTGCAGCAGAGCTTCGGCCTGTCGCTGCCGAGCACGGTCGCCTTTGACCATCCCAGCATCGCCGCCCTGGCGCGCCACCTCGCCGGACAGCTTGCCCCGCCTGCCGCCGAAGCCCTTTCGGAAGACGACGCGGCGGCGCTGATCGAGGCCGAGTTCGCCGCCCTGCAAGGCGGGGCCGCGCCATGAGCGGGGAGGTGCTGTCGCCGCTGCAACGGGCCGCCCTGGTCATCCAGGAGCTGCGCCAGCGCGTGCAGACGCTGGAAGCCACGCACCAGGAGCCGCTCGCGGTGATCGGCCTGGGTTGCCGCTTCCCGCAGGCTCGCGATGTCGAAGCCTACCAGGCGTTGCTGCAGGCCGGCACGGATGCCACCGGCGAAGTGCCGGCCGACCGCTGGGACCCCGCCGCGCTGCTCGCCGAAGGCCGGCTGCGCACCGCCAGCGGCGGCTACCTGGCCGATCCGCCGGGCGGCTTCGACGCCGCCTTCTTCGGCATTTCGCCCCGCGAGGCGGTCAGCATCGACCCGCAACAGCGCCTGCTGCTGGAAGTCGCCTGGGAAGCCCTGGAGGATGCCGGCGCGGCCGGCGTCGGGCTGGCCGGCAGCCGCACCGGCGTGTTCATTGGCGTTTCCATGATCGACTACGCCCGCCGGCTGCTCGACCGCCCGGCCGCGCAGATCGACGCCTACGCCGCCTCGGGCGGGCTGCACGCGGTCGTCTCCGGGCGGCTCTCGTTCAGCTTCGGCCTGACCGGGCCGAGCCTGTCGGTGGACACCGCCTGTTCGTCCTCGCTGACGGCGGTGCACCTGGCCTGCCGGGCACTGCGCGCCGGGGAATGCGACATGGCGCTCGCCGGCGGCGTCAACCTGCTGCTGGCGCCCGAGCTGAGCGTCGCTTTCTCCGCCGCCGGCATGCTGTCGCCGGACGGCCGCTGCAAGGCGTTCGACGCTTCGGCGGACGGGTATGGGCGTGCGGAAGGCTGCGGGGTGGTGGTGCTGAAGCGGCTGTCGCAGGCGCGGACGGCGGGCGATCGGGTGCTGGCGGTGATCC
>CAIMEK010000362.1 GCA_903839965.1 uncultured Acetobacteraceae bacterium
ACCCGATACAACGCTGAATGGCTGATTGAGAAGAACGGCCACGCCAGCCCCAACCTCGCCCGAGCCAACTGGAACCAGGCAATGCTCAACGCCGCCGCTTAAGCTCAACCTTGTGTCCAAAGAACCGGGCGCGGTACAGACGATGCACGCATCGACCGGCCCGATGCCGCGGCGATGGTCGAGGACGAGGTGTTCCTCGACCGCCTCACCGACATCCCGCATCACGACAAGCTGGGCACGCGCGACCGGCCGTGAGACTACATCGTGCATTTCGATCCGCAACGCATTGGCGCCGCACTTTGGCGCTCAAGCAGTGCAATATGGCGATCGTACTGACTGATCCCTCCGATCCGATCGGAAGTTTAGAATCTGAGCGGGAATTATCAATTCCATCGTGCTGCCCCCTTATGCGCCAGCCATGGCTGTGCGTGACATGGTGTTTACAACCCACAGCCAAACGCGACATTCTTATCCAACGACGCCCGGTCGCAGGCCTCGACTTTCCCGCGTAAAACAGCAAATTTTCCATGTTGGCCGCCTTGGTTCACATCGTTCTTTTTGCTCGGCGTACGTACCATCCGGCATTCTGCGTATCGGAAAAATAGACAACGAATGCCGGCGTTGGCCTGGCCAGGGCACAACCGAACGTGAGGATCCGCTTTATGCTGCCATGCTTACGCTCAATCATACCGAGTTCGACAGAATCCTGTCGGATAATCTTTCGTACGGACATTCCACCGATCTCGTGGAGATCAAAGCGGCATGCGCCTGCCGCTGCGCCAGGCGAGGCGACTTCCGCCATACAAGGGGCGCCCTGGCAGGGCCGGCGCGGCATTGACAGGCTACAATCCAGCTGCGATAATTACATGAACCGTTACGGTATGAAATGGGCGTAAAATGCAATTCGTCAGTCCGGGCCGATAAACTGAGCGAATGGGTAGCTTGGTATATCGTGCTGTGCCCGTCGTTACTATGGCCTGACGGATTGTCTGCAGACCACAAAGGAAGGAAGAAAACCCGTGACCAGCACACTCAAGCTACCGCGCCGCACCTACGCCAAGGGTCTCGCTGCCAGCGCGGCGCTGATCGGTCTGGGGCGAAGTGCCAGGGCCGCCGATCCGATTACGTTGAAGTTCGCGACCGCCGATACAGTGAACGATCCATCCTACCAGGTGGGCCTGCGCTTCGGTGAGGAACTCACCAAGCGTACTAATGGAAAATACAAAGTACAGATGTACGTCGCCGGCGCATTGGGCACCACCGCTAACCTGGTGAACTCGCTGCAGACCGGAATCGTCGACTGCGCCGGTATCACGGCGGGCTTCCTCGGATCCTTTATCCCGAAGATACAGCCGCTTGACTTGCCTTTCATCTTCAAGGACCAGGCGACCGCCGAGCGGATCATTGACGGTGAGGTGGGCGAGGAAATCAAGGCCCAGATGGCGGAGCGTAATATAATCGGCGTGGGCTGGGGCTGGTTCGGCTGGCGCGAGATGCAAACCCGGGTGAAGCAGATCCTTCATCCCGACGACTTCCGCGGGATAAAGATGCGCGTACAGCCCAGTCCGGTCTTCATCTCCATGTTCAAGGCGCTCGGCGCCATTCCAGTGCCGATCGATAGCACGGAAATCTATCTGTCCTTGTCGCAGAAAACCGTGGACGGCGTGGACTTCCCGATCCCAACCGTGGTGACCTTCAAGGCCTTCGAGGTCTGCAAATACCTCGCGCTCACCAACCATGTCTACAACGCGGCCGCATTGATGGTCAGCAAGGCGCTATGGAGCCGGCTCGATTCCGACGAGAAGAAGGCATTCACGGATGCTGGCGCCATCTGCACCACGATGTGGCGTGACCTCGCGGGCAAAGCCATCATCTCCAGCAGTCAATTTCTCAAAGAACATGGAATGATAATCAACGACGTCAACACTGCCGAGTTCCAAGCAAAAATGGAGCCGTGCTACAAAGAATTCCGGCCAAGTTATCCCGAGTTGTTCGACAAGATTCTGAAGCTGCAGGCATAGTCCGTGCCCGTGCGGGCAGCGCCTTGCCGAATTCGGCCGGCGCTGCCCGCATATCCGCTACTGGGGTTAAAGGCCCCTGCGTAGCCCTGCTGACGTAACGAGCTTCTCATCAAGGTCCTGGTCCGCCGGCGGCAGGTGGCAATTAGTACTGATGCCGCATGGGAGAGTAAGCGCCAATGGCGAAAACAGAGCAGCCGCTTGGTCTGTTGATGGCAACCATGGAGCCACCGGCAGGGATGGAGGAAGAGTTCCAGGACTGGTACGATAACGAGCATTTCCCGGAACGCGCTGGCGCCGAAGGGTTCCTGACGGCGCGGCGTTTCACTTGCGTTGATGGGTTTCCGCGTTTCCTCGCGCTGTATGACCTGGAGGACGCCGGGGTACTCCAGCGAGCTTCCTATCGCGCGATCGCGGGCGCCAGATATTCCGCGTGGACGCAACGGATCATGCCCCGCATGTGGGGCGCCTATCGTGCCGACGGACCCCAACGCTATCCGGGAGGGGCGCTGCTCGGCGCCAAGGGTCACGCCGCGCGGCTGGTGCTGTGGCGGTTTGCCGCGGCTCCGGAGACGGCCGAGATGACCATCATCGAAGGGTTGCGCGCGAACTACGAAAACAAGCCGCAAACGGCGCAGGTACGGCTGTTCAAGACCCAGCAGCAACATGGCATCGACTTCATCGGCTTGGTCGAATTGCATGTGCCCTATGACCCGCCGCCCGATGCCGTCGCCGCATTCAAGGATGCCGGCCGGTACATCGATCTCGTCAACACGTATGTCACCTATCAACGTCGGGCGCCCGGAGCCTTTCCGTTGGAGCGCTCATAGCAACATGTCCGAAACAACAGGCGAGCTGATGTCGTGACAGATCCGACCGGCACATTGTCCCCAGGCACCCTTGCCCACAGCGGCGTGCCGGTGCCGTTGGTGCTGAGGCTGCTCGACGGGCTGTTGGAGTTTGTCGTCGGCGCCTCGTTGCTGGCCGAACTTGCGGTAGTGATTTTGGACGTCACTTTCCGCACCCTGTTTGATAGGCCCTTGCTATGGGCTGGCGATGTGGCAACGCTGGCACTTACCATCATTGCCTTCATCGGTGGTGCGGTGGCCTATCGGCACGACCATCACATCTGTGTGCGCACCATCGTCGATCTGTTTCCGCCTTTTCCTCGCCGCGCCGCCTATGCCGCGGTTGAATGGCTGGTGCTGGAGGTCGCGGCGATCGCCGCCTGGCAGTCCACGGCGGTGCTTGAGTCGCGCTGGTACATGCTGACGCCGGTGCTGGAAATACGCGCGACCTGGCTGGCGCTGCCGCTTACCGTAGGCATGCTGCTGTTGATGCTGTTTGCCTTGATCCGCCTGGCCGGTCAGAGCCGGGCGGCCGTGATAAGCAGCTTTATCGGGGTTGCCACGTGCACATTGATCGTGCTGGCGCTGCATGTCATGCAAGGCGCCAATCCATGGCCAAAACTGGCGATCGGGATGTCCGTCGTGGCGGTGCTGTCCACGGTGATGCTGGGGTTGCCGATTGCTTTCTCGCTGATTCTCGGCACCATTCTGTTTCTTTACTTCGGCACGTATGGCCTCATGGTGGCGCTGCCGCAGAACATAGCTGATGGTGTAGGGAGCTATGTGCTCCTGGCCTTGCCGTTCTTCATCCTGGCTGGGCTGGTGATGGAGGGCGGCGGCATTTCGCGGCGGCTGGTACTGTTCATCACGTCCCTGGTCGGTGGGCTGCGCGGCGGATTGTTGCACGTCACCGTGGTCAGCATGTATGTGGTATCCGGCATTTCCGGCTCCAAATCCGCCGATGTGGCGGCGGTCGGCCTGGTGATGCGCGACATGCTCGACGACGAGGGCTACGATCGCGCCGAGGCGGCCGCGGTGCTGGCGGCGTCGGCCGCGATGGGTGAGTGCGTGCCGCCCAGCATCGCCATGCTGGTGTTGGGCTCGATCACCTCGCTGTCGATGGGCGCGTTGTTCGTCGCCGGATTGATGCCCGCAGCGGTGATCGCGGTGTGCCTGATGATATTGATCTACTTCCGGGCGGCGCGCTTCAACGTGAAAAAGCATGTCAGTGTTGGCTTCCGTGCGACGGCCCGGCTCGGGTTGCGTGCCCTGATTCCATTCTCCATGTTGATCATGCTGTTCGCCGGCATCCTCTCCGGCGTGGCCACACCCACCGAAGTATCGGCATTCGCCGTCGGCTACGGATTGCTGATTTCCGTCGTGCTCTATCGCGAAATAAATTTTACCTCGTTCAGGCGCATCGTTGCCGACTCCATCTGCACTGCCGGCATGGTGCTGTTCGCCCTGGCTGCGGCGCAGTCGTTCTCCTGGTCGCTCTCGGCGGCACAATTACCGCAGCTCCTGGTTGCGCTTGTCGGCGACCTGCACGGCAATACCGTCTTGTTTCTTGCCATCTCGGTCGTCGCGCTGATCCTGCTAGGGGCGCTGCTGGAGGGCCTGCCGGCACTGCTCATCCTCGCTCCCCTGTTCCTGCCACTGGCGCAGACCATGGGAATAAGCCCCCTCCATTATGGAATCCTCTTGCTCATCGCCATGGGCATCGGCGCATTCTTGCCGCCGATTGCAGTTGGATTCTTCATCTCCTGCGTCATGGTGCGCGCACCGGTTTCGCGCGCGGCCCACCTCATGATCTCCTATGTTGCCGTGCTGCTTATCGGCTTGATGATCGTGACCTTCGTGCCCTGGTTCACTCTGTCATTGCCGCAGGCTGTCGGTTTGCTGAAGTAGAGATCAAACCGAAGTTTTGCGGCTATCGGCCTTGGAGACGTTTTTTGCTGTTCAGCAATTATACCACGCTCCGGGGGAATGACTCGTTGGTGTTTTTCCTGACGTGGAGCGGCTTTGATTCAAGCTGGCGAACGGTGGAGGTTCGCCATGGCCATTCCGCTCCGTGGGGATTCTGCTGCGGCGGTGCTGCGGGCGGCGGCCCGTGGGACGAAGGTCGGTGCGCAGACGCGCCGACTGCTGGCGTAGGCAGCGGCGGCACTGGTGGCACACGCTGCTCTGATCGTCGATCGAGCTCGCTGGCACATGTCCCATCGCCTGACGGTGCCGTCCAACATCACGCCGCTCCCGTTGCCGCCCAACTGCATCGAACTCGATCCGACGGAGAACGTCTGGCAATTCATGTGTGATAATTGGTTTTCGAATCGGGTGTTCCATTCCCGCGACGCATTGTCGACCATTGCTGCGAGGCCTGGAACAGGCTGACTGAACAGCCATGGCGCATCGCGTCCATCGGCCTGCGTAACTGGACCCATGGGTCCTGATCAACGGGCGCTGATATCAGTGCGCTTCGGGACAAAAACACTATCGGGATGCCGCAACATGGGGGCAGCGGGGTGTGCCCGGCCTAAGCCACGTGCCGTGTCGAGGTCGAGCGAAGAAGTTCAAGGTAACGCGCTCGGTTGATGGCAATTACCACCATTTCACCGACTTCTGTATCGGCTTGCGAACCGTCACCGATTTGTTCTTTGAACCCGGCGGTCTGCCACGGCCCCGCGCCGCCACTTCCAACACATCGGAAGCGGCAACGGACACACTCTTTTCCCTCCCGCGCTGCACACCGGCCCGTTCACGCGAGCCGAAAGCTTTCTGGCGCTCATCCTCAACCTCAGCCACGGCTGTGGCCTTCTTCGGCACCACCAACGCCTTTGCGGTCATGGCCTGCTTCGGCGGGGGGCGCCGGGTCAGAGTTGCTTTGGCGGTTGCCGATTCCCGCTTCGGAATGACTGGCCTGACCGGGCGCTTCTTGGCGACTGCCGCCGTCTTTGCCGGAGCAGGCTCGGCTGGCGGCGTTCCGGCAGACGCTCGTTTCGAACGAACCGTTCCGGGAACGGCGGCGTTGGCAGCACAAGCCACTCCTTCCGGCACCGGTGCGGCACGACGCGCTCGCCCCTTCCCGAGTTTGTCAGACGGCTGTCCTGTTGGGGGCACCGCCGGCGTCGCCATATCGAGGCCAAACAGTGCGGAGACGTCGTCCGTCTCCAGCAAGCGGCCGGCCGCAGGCCCCTGCTGCGCCATCGGCAGGGCGGCGTCCACGTGCGCCACCAGATCGGTCGCCTCCACCGCGCGCAGCCGAAACAGCAGCTCCGGCTGGAGGTCGAGGCGCGCGCCGATGCCATACAACGCCGCCGCCACGTGCTTGCACATCAGCGCATGGTCCGGGCAGGTACAGGAAAAGCGGATATCCGACGCCCGCGGAAACAGGCCGCCCTGCTGCCGGCAAAGCCGCTCCATGACGCCCTTGGAGAGGCGACCCTGCAGCAGTTCGACCAGCGAATCGATGCCGCCCGCGCAGTCAGCGCAGATCGACCGCCATTGCGTCTTCGGCGTCTCCTTGATG
>CAIMEK010000363.1 GCA_903839965.1 uncultured Acetobacteraceae bacterium
GGTGACCGCCGGCGGGGTCCAGCCGTCGGCGCGGATGAACCGCACCCGGCCGGCGAGCCGGTTCAGCGCGGCATTGGCCGCGGCGGTGCGCACGCTCCACGGCTCGATGTCGGTGCCCAGCACGGGGCGGTGCAGCAGCCGCGCGGCGGCCATCGCCAGGATGCCGGAACCGGTGCCGAGATCGAGAATACGGTGCGGCCGCCGGGGAGCGACGCGCTCCAGGGCGCGCAGGCAGCCGCGGGTGGAGCCATGCTCGCCGGACCCGAAGGCAACCGAGGCATCGAGCACAATGGTCAGGCGGCCGGGCGTGGGCGGGGTGCGGACATGGGTGCCGCGGATGACGAAGCGGCGGCCCACCAACTGCTCGGGAAAAGCTTCGCGGGTGCGTTCCAGCCAGCCCTCGGCGGCGACCGGGCGGCGCGTGGGCGTGGCCTGCACGCCGGTGACCAGGGCGGCCAGGGCAAGCCCGGCCGCGAGCTGCCCCTCGCCGACGCCCTGGTCCTTGACGCCCTCGACGGTCCACAGGTCGGTTTCCTCGTCGCGGAAGAAGCCGACGGTGCCGCAGGCCTGGGCGAGCGCGGACTGGTAGGCGTCCAGCGCATCCGCCGGGACGATGACGGAAACCGTCTCCAGCGCGCTGGCGTGACGGCGTATCATGCCCGCTCCACGAAGCGGTCGAGCACCCGCTTGTCGCCGGCCTTGTCGAAGGCGATGTCGAGCCGGTCGTCCTCGGCGGCGGTGACGATGCCGTAGCCGAATTTCTGGTGGAACACCCGCGTGCCCACCTCGATGGCGTCCTCGCGCGCCTTGCGGGCGGGCTGCTCCCAGGCCTCGACGGTGCGCGACCGGCGTGCGGCCAACGGAAAGCCGCCGACGAACACCGACGGCGAGGCCAGCAGGCGGTCGCGCTGCAGCGCCGCCGAGCCGATGCGCTCCACCTGGTCCTCGGGCAGTTCGTCGATGAAGCGGCTGGGAATGTTGCTCTGCCAACTGGCGTAGATGCGCCGGTTGGCGGCGTGGCTGACGATGGCGCGGCGGCGGGCGCGGGTGAGGCCGACATAGGCCAGCCGCCGCTCCTCCTCCAGCCCCTTGGCGCCGCTCTCGTCCATGGTGCGCTGGCTGGGGAACAGCCCCTCCTCCCAGCCCGGCAGGAACACGGTGTCGAACTCCAGCCCCTTGGCGGCGTGCAGGGTCATCAGGCTGACCCGCTCGCCCTCGGCGTTCTCCTCGTTCTCCATCACCAGCGAGACATGGTCGAGGAAGCCGGCGAGGGTTTCGAAATCGGCGAGCGCGCGCACCAGTTCCTTCAGGTTCTCCAGCCGCCCCGGCGCCTCCGGCGCCTTGTCCTGTTTTAACATGTCGGTGTAGCCGGATTCGTCGAGCAGGGTGGCCAGCATGACCACGTGGCCGTCGCGTTCCAACTGCGCGCGCCAGCGGAGGAAGCCACCCAGCAGGTCGCCGATGGCCGCGCGCGGCCGGCCGCGCAACCCGCCCTGCTCGACCAGTTGCCGCGCCGCCTCGGTCAACGGGATCTCCCGCGCGCGGGCGGTGGTGTGCATGGCCCGCAGCGCCTGCTCGCCGACGCCGCGGCGGGGCACGTTGACGATGCGCTCGAAGGCGAGGTCGTCGGCGGGCTGGTGCAGCACGCGCATGTAGGCGATGGCGTCGCGGATTTCCGCCCGTTCGTAGAAGCGCAGGCCGCCGATGACCCGATAGGGCAGGCCAAGGGTGATCAGGCGCTCCTCGAAGGCGCGGGTCTGGAAGCCCGCGCGCACCAGCACCGCCATTTCCGACAGCTTCTCGCCGTCGCGGCGCAGCGATTCCATGTGGTCGCCGACCGCCCTCGCCTCCTCGTCGGAATCCCACAGGCCGATCACGCGCACCTTCTCCCCGCGCGCATCGTCGCGGCCGGTGCGCAGGGTTTTGCCCAGGCGGCCTTCGTTGTTGGCGATCAGGGCGGCGGCGGCGGCGAGGATGGGGGCGGTGGAGCGGTAGTTGCGCTCCAGCCGCACGATGCGCGCGCCCGGGAAGTCCTGCTCGAAGCGCAGGATGTTCTCCACCTCGGCGCCACGCCAGGAATAGATCGACTGGTCGTCGTCGCCGACGCAGCAGATGTTGCGATGCGACTGCGCCAGCAGCCGCAGCCACAGGTATTGCACCAGGTTGGTGTCCTGGTACTCGTCGACGAGGATGTAGCGGAAGGCGCGGTGGTACTGCGCCAGCACGTCGGGGTGGCCGCGCAGGATCTCGACCACGTGCAGCAGCAGGTCGCCGAAATCGACGGTGTTCAGGGTGCGCAGGCGCTCCTGGTAGGCGGCGTAGAAGGTGCGGGCGTGGCCGTTGGCGAAGTCGGTGTCCGCCGCGGCGGTGACCCGCTCCGGCGGCAGGCCGCGGTCCTTCCAGCGCTGGATGATGGCCATCAGCGCCGGCGGCGCCCAGCGCTTGGTGTCGAGCCCCGCCGCCTCCATCACCTGCTTGAGCAGGCGAAGCTGGTCGTCGGTGTCGAGGATGTTGAAGCTGCCGGTCAGGCCGACGAGGTCGGCGTGGCGGCGCAGCATGCGGGCGCACAGCGCGTGGAAGGTGCCGAGCCACAGCCCCTCGGCGGGGCGGCCGAGCATGGCGCCGACCCGCTCGCGCATTTCGCGGGCCGCCTTGTTGGTGAAGGTGACGGCCAGCACCTGGCCGGGAAAGGCGTGGCCGGTCAGCAGGATATGGGCGAAGCGGGTGGTCAGCACGCGGGTCTTGCCGGTGCCGGCGCCGGCCAGCACCAGCAACGGCCCCTCCAGGGTCTCGACGGCTTCGCGCTGCTCCGGGTTGAGGCGA
>CAIMEK010000364.1 GCA_903839965.1 uncultured Acetobacteraceae bacterium
CCAAGATCCGTTCCTCCGAGCCGCTCGCGGCCGCGGTGGACAGCGCGCAGGAGGCCGGACGGAAATACATCGCCGCCGCCTCGCACGTGCTGCACGGCGGCAAGCTGAACGGTTGCCAATGAACCCCCATCCGCAGATCTCTCGCCAATGACATCGGAACGGGAACCGCCCGCGGACCGGCCGCCGGGCTCGCCGGAAATGGCGATGCCGCCGGAAAGCGTTGCGCCCCCCGCTTCCACCGCCGCCGAACCGACCCTCACCCGCACTGTCGCGATCTCGAACAAGCGCGGACTGCATGCCCGCGCCGCGGCCAAGTTCGTGACCCTGGCGGAGCGCTTCGGCGCCTGCGTCGAGGTTTGCCGGGACGGACAGTCCGTATCCGCCCGTTCCATCATGGGCCTCATGATGCTGGGCGCCGGCCAGGGGTCGACCATCGAATTGCACGCCGAAGGCTGGGACGCCAAGGAAGCCATCGAAGCCTTGGCCGAGTTGGTCGAGGCCGGCTTCCATGAACAGGACTGACCCACCGGCACCCCTGGGCCCGCCCCCACCGCAACACAAGCGGCTAAGCCGCTCGGCGCGAGGCACAGGATCCACCGGCGGCGCCGCTGCCGGCATAAGGCCGGAGCAGGTCTTCACCGGCATCCCGGTTTCCGCCGGCGTGTCGATCGGCCCGGTGTTCGGCACCACCGAAGCGCCCGCCGAGATCACCAAGACCAAGATCCTGGCGGCCGACATCGCCGCCGAAAGCGCCCGCCTGGATGCGGCCATCCTGCAGTCGCGCAAGCAGCTGACGAAGCTCCGCGCCAGGCTGACCGTGCTGCCGGAGGAAAGCCAGGCGGAAATCGCGCCGCTGATCGATGCCTACATCCAGATGATCGGCCCCTCTCGCCTGGTGCGCGGCGCGCGCCGGCGGGTGACGGAAACGCTGCTGTCCGCCGAAAGCGCGGTGATGGCGGAAACCGAGGCGATCGCCGAAATCATCCTGCAGCAGGCAGCCGCCGCGCATGCCGGCGACGAACGCTCCAGCCTGCAACGCCGCGCCGAGGAAGTGCGGGAGATCGGCCGCCGGCTGGTGCGCAACCTCACCCGCGCGCCGTTCCGCAGCTTCGCCGGACTGCCCGAAGGCGCCGTGCTGGTAGCCGAGGCCCTTCGCCCGGCCGATGCCGCCCTGCTGGATCCATCGCGACTCGCCGGAGTGGCCACGGAGGAAGGCGGCGCGGACGGCCACACCGCCGTGATGCTGCGTGCCCTCGGCGTGCCCGCGGTACTCGGCGTGACCGGGCTGGTGCAGGCGATCCGCCCCGGCGATATCGCGGTCGTCGACGGCATCACCGGCACGATCGTGCTGAACCCGTCGGCCACCACCCTGACCGCCGCGCGCCGCGCGGTGACCGCCTTCGCGCGCGAGCGCCAGCGCTTCAGCCGCCTACGCCGGCTGCCGGCCGAAACGCTGGACGGCGAACCGGTCGAACTGCAGGCCAATCTGGAAATCCCGATCGAACTGCCCTTGATCGCTCAGGCCGGCGCGGTCGGCATCGGCCTGTTCCGCTCCGAGTTCCTCTTCATGAACCGCGAAACCGTCCCCGACGAGGCGGCGCAGTTCGAAGCCTATCGCGGCGTGGTCGAAGCCATGAGCGGCGATCCCGTGACCATCCGCGTGCTGGACTGGGGCGGCGAGAAGGACATCGAGGCGCTGCAGAGCGAGGGCGTGGTCCCCGAGGCCGCCGACCACAACCCCGCGCTCGGCATGCGCGGCATCCGCCTGCTGCTGCGCCATCCCGAGCTGTTCGAAAGCCAGCTCGCCGCCATCCTGCGCGCCGCCGTCCTCGGCCCCACCCGGGTGCTGCTGCCCATGGTAACCCGGGTGAGCGAGGTGCGCGCGGCGCGCGAAATCTACGAGCGCGTGGTGCGCCGGCTGCGTCGCCGCGGCGAGCGCGTGCCCGACCCCTTGCCGCCGCTCGGCATCATGATCGAAACCCCGGGCTCCGCGCTATCGGCCGACGCGCTGGCGCTGGAGGCCGATTTCTTCGCCATCGGCACCAACGACCTGGCGATGTACACGCTGGCGGTGGACCGCACCGACGCCGAGGTCGCCCCGCTGTACGATCCCTTGCATCCGGCGGTGTTGCGGCTGGTGCAGTTCGCCACCGAGGCGGCCCTGCGGGTGCGCAAGCCGGTCTCGGTCTGTGGCGAGATGGCCGCCAATCCGCGCATGTTGCCGTTGTTCCTCGGCCTCGGCCTGCGCAGTTTCAGCGTCACCGCCGCCGCCGTGCCGCGGGTGAAGCAAGCCGTCCGCGCCGCCAACATCGGCGACTGCATCCGTTTCGCCCGCCGCGTCATGGAGCAATCCGACCCCACCCTGATCCAGGACCTGCTGCTCGGCCACATGCCCTGACCTGGGGCCGGGGGGAGGGGCTCACTCCGCCAGCACGTCCACCGTCATCGACTTGATCAGCGCCAGCGCCGGCACCCCCGGCGCCAGCCCCAGCCGCGCCACCGCGTCCGGCGTCACCCGCGCCAGCAGCGCCGTCTCCCCCACCGCCACTTCCACCAGCGCCGCATGCTGCGCCGCGATCTCGGTAATCGCCCGCACCCGTCCCCGCACCACGTTGTGCACCGATATGCCGTGCGGCGCTTCGGTGGCCAGAATCACCTCCCGCGCCGGCACCCGCGCCCGCACCGCGGCCCCCACCTCCAGCGCCTGCAACGGCACCCACAGCTGCAGGTCCCCGGCCGCCAGCAGGCTCAGCCGGCGCGGCCGGTCGTGCCGCGCCACCCGCATGCGCACCACCGATCCGGCATTGTCGCGCCCGGCCAGCGCCAGGTCGCCGCGCGCCATCAGCACGTCGAGCGGCCCCGCCGCCACCGTCCGCCCGCCCTCCAGCAGCACCAGCGTATCCGCCAGTTGCACCACCTCCTCGAGCACGTGGCTGACATAGATCATCGGCAGCCCCAGCCCCTTGAGCCGCACCAAATAGGGCAAAATCTCCGCCTTCAGCGCCGCGTCCAGGCTGGCCAGCGGCTCGTCCAGCAGCAGCAGCCGGGGCTGCGACAGCAGCGCCCGCCCAATCGCCACCCGCTGGCGCTCCCCGCCCGACAGCGTATGCGGCCGCCGCCCCAGCAGCCCGCCGATGCCCAGCAGCCCCACCACGTCGTCGAACCCGATCCCGTCGCGCCGCCCGGCCCGGCGCAGCCCGTAGCGCAGATTGCTTCCCACCGAGAGGTGCGGGAACAGCCTGGCGTCCTGGAACACCAGCCCGAGCCGGCGCCGTTCCGGCGGCACCCACACCCGCCGCGCGGTATCGGAGAGCACCTCGCCGTTGACCTCGACATGCCCCTCGTCGGGCCGCAGCAGCCCGGCGATCGCCGCCACCAGGCTGCTTTTGCCCGCGCCCGACGGCCCGAACAGCGCGGTCGCCCCCGTCGCCGGCGCCTCGAAGCCAAGCTCCAGCGCGACCGCGGCGAACCGGTGCCGGATGGCAACGCGAATCATCGCCCCAGCCGCGCCTTCAGCCGCCGCCCCACCCAGTCCGACGCCAGCAGCCCCGCCAGCGCCAGCCCCACCGACACCAGCGACAGCCGCGCCGCCACCCGCTCGCCCCCCACCGACTGCAGCGCCGCGTAAATGGCCAGCGGCAGCGTCTGCGTCTCGCCCGGCACATTGGCCGCGAAGGTGATGACGGCGCCGAACTCGCCCAGGCTGGCGGCGTAGCCGACGATCGCCCCCACCAGCACGCCGGGCATCGCCAGCGGCAGGGTGATGCTGGCGAACCGGTCGAACGCGCCGGCCCCGAGCGTGCGCGCCGCCTGTTCCAGCCCCGGGTCCACCGCTTCCAGCGACAGCCGGATGGCGCGCACCATCAGCGGGAACGACATCACCGCGCAGGCCAGCGCCGCGCCCCCGGTGGTGAACACCAGGCGCAGCCCGAACCACTCCTGCAGCGCCGCCCCGATCGGCCCGCGCACCCCGAACACCAGCAGCAGCAGCCAGCCCACCACCACCGGCGGCAGCACCAGCGGCAGGTGCACCAGGGCGTCCAGCGCCGCCCGCCCCGGAAAGCGGCAGCGCGCCAGCACCCACGCCGTCGCCAGCGCCACCGGCAGCCCGCCCCCCACCGAGCGTGCCGCCACGATCAGGGTCAGGCGAACGGCGGTCCATTCGTCCGGGGTCAGCAGGTCGCCGATCAGTTTATCTCCGTGATGAAGCCGCGTTGGCGGAACGCCGCGGCGGCCTCGGGCCCGGCAATGTAGTCGAGCAGCGCGCGTGCCGCCGGCGTATCGCCTGCCTTCGGTACGGCGAACGGATAGATGATCGGCTCGTGGCTGTCCGCCGGGAAGGTGCCCGCGATCGCCACCCCCGCTGCCACCGCGGCGTCGGTGGAGTACACGATCCCCGCCGGCGCCTCGCCCCGTTCCACCAGCAGCAGCGCCGCCCGCGCGCTCTCCGCCGGCGCCAGCCGCGGCGCCACCGCCTCCCACAGCCCCAGTTTTGTCAATGCCTGCCGCGCGTAGATGCCCACCGGCACGTTCGCCGGATCGCCGGTCGTGAGCCGCCCGCTCGGCCCGAGCAGCCCCATCAGGTCGAAGCCTTTCTCTATCTTCACCAGCTTCACCCGATCCTTCGGCATCACCAGCACAAGATCGTTGCCCAGCAGGGTGCGCCGCGTCGCTTCCACGATCAGCCCCTGTTGCGCCGCCCAGTCCATCCACTGCAGGTCGGCCGAAGCGAACAGACTTGCCACCGCCCCCTGCTGCATCTGCCGCGCGAGGGTGGAACTGGCGGCGAAATTGAATCTTATCTTCGCCCCGCCCTTCGCCTCCCAGGCCTGCGCGATATCGCGCATCG
>CAIMEK010000365.1 GCA_903839965.1 uncultured Acetobacteraceae bacterium
CGCCGCTGCGCCTGTGCGGCGACAACGCGGTGATGGTCGCCTGGACCGCGCTCGAACGCCTGCGCGCCGGCGCCGCCAGCGGGCTCGACCACGCCCCGCGCCCGCGCTGGCCGCTCGATACGCCCGACATGGTGGTGGCATGAACTATCGGCACGCCTTCCACGCCGGCAATTTCGGCGACTGCATGAAGCACGCCCTGCTGGTCTGGCTGCTGCGCGCCCTGCAACGCAAGCCGGCCGGCCTGTTCGTGCTCGACAGCCATGCCGGCGCCGGCCGCTACGACCTCGCCGGCGGTTCCGCCGAACGCACCGCGGAATGGCGCGACGGCATCGCCCGCCTGCTCGACGACCCGCCGGAGGCGCTGGCCGACTACGTGACCCTGGCGCGCGATTGCGGCCTCTATCCCGGCTCGCCGGTGCTCATCGAGGCGCTGTTGCGCCCGCAGGACCGCCTGGCCTGCTGCGAACTGCATCCGGAGGACCACGCCGCGCTGCGCGCCGCCATGCGGGGCGGCGGCGTCGCCGTGCATCGGCGCGATGCCTGGGAAGCGCTGGGCGCGTTGCTGCCTCCGCCGGACGGACTGCGTCGCGCGCTGGTGCTGGTCGACCCGCCCTATGAGGCCGAGGACGAATTCGCCCGCCTCGCCGCCGGCCTGGCGCGCGGCCATGCCCGCTTCCCCGCCGGCGTGTTCGCAGCCTGGTATCCCATCAAGCACCGAGCCCCGGTGCGCCGCTTCCACACCGCCATCCGCGAGAGCGGCCTGCGCGACGTGCTGGCCGCCGAGCTGTGGCTGCGCGAGCCGCTCGATCCGGCCGGGCTGAACGGCTGCGGCCTGCTGCTGGTCAACCCGCCGTTCGGCTTCGCCACCGCAGCCGAGGAGCGGCTGGCCGCGCTGCTGGCCCGGCTCGGCGCCGGCGAGGCAGGGCAGGGGTTCGCGGTGGAGCGGATCGTCGATGAGTGACGTCGCGGTGGTGGGCGCCGGCGCCTGGGGCACCGCGCTGTCCATCCAGGCGGTCCGTGCCGGCCGCTCCGTGGTGCTGTGGGCGCGCCACCCGGCGCGGCTGGCCGGACGCGAGAACCCGCGCCTGCCCGGCCATCGCCTACCCGACGAAGTGCGCATCACCGCCGACCTGCCGACCGCCCCGCTAGTGCTCATCGCCGTGCCGCTGCAGTTCATGCGCCCGATCGTCGCGGCGCTGCCACCGGGGGGTCCGCTAGTGGTCTGCGCCAAGGGCGTGGAGGCGCGCACCGGCCGGCTGCCGCTGGAAGTGGCCGCCGAGGCGCAACCCGGCCGCCCCGCCGCCGTGCTCACCGGCCCGAATTTCGCCCACGAGATTGCCGCCGGCCTGCCCGCCGCCGCCGTGGCCGCCGCCGTGGAACTGGCGGTGCGCGACGCGGTGGCCGCCGCGCTCGGCACCGCCGCCTTCCGCATCTACGGCAACGACGATCCCGGTGGCGCGCAGGTCGGCGGCGCCGCCAAGAACGTGGTGGCGATCGCCGCCGGCGCGGCGATTGGCGCCGGCCTCGGCGAGAACGCCCGCGCCGCCCTGGTCACCCGCGGCCTGGCCGAGCTGGCGCGCCTCGCGGTGGCGCTGGGCGGGCGGGCCGACACCGTCGCCGGGCTGTCGGGGCTGGGCGACCTGATGCTGACCTGCGCCGGCGCCGCCAGCCGCAATTTCAGCCTGGGTTTCGCGCTCGGCCGCGGCGAGCGCCTGCGCGACGTGCTGGCGCGGCGCGAGGGCGTCACGGAAGGCGTGGCGACCGCCCCGGCGCTGGTCGCCCGCGCCGAGGCGGCCGGCGTCGAGATGCCGTTGTGCAAGGCGGTGGCGGCGCTGGTCACTGGCCGGCTGACGCTCGTTGAGGCCATGGACCGCCTGCTTTCCCGCCCCAGAAAGATGAATGAGCGGTAATCCGCTGGTATCCCATACCTTGACGCATAAGTCTTAGGTGACCGTCGCGCGTTCCGACCGAGCCGTCCTTGCGCCATGTTCCGCCGCGACGGCAGATCGGACCCTTCCCCAAGCGGGCAGCTCCCCTCACCGCCAACCAGATTTCACCCGACGCAATGGCGCCGGAACAACTCAAGGGGATACTCAAATGCGCTCCATCCTTCTCGCCTCCGTAACCGCCCTCAGCCTGGCCGTGGCCGTGCCGGCTTTCGCCGACATTGGCAGCACGCCCGAGGTGCTGGCGTCCGCCAGCGGCCACGTGGTGACCCAGCAGCTCGCCGACGGCGGCGACTACATCGGCCACACCTACAACCCGCGCACCGGCCAGCAGCTCGCCGACAGTGGCGAATATCTCGGCCAGACATACAACCCGCCCACCGCCCAGCAGCTCGCCGACGGTGGCGA
>CAIMEK010000366.1 GCA_903839965.1 uncultured Acetobacteraceae bacterium
GATGCGATCAACCGCGGCGACATCGCCGCGGCGCGCGATGCGCTCGGCCGCGGCGCCGATCTGCACGCGCAGAACGTGCTCGGGCTGACCCCGACCGAGCTGTCGGTCGATCTCGGCCGCAACGACATCACCTTCCTGCTGCTGTCGCAGCGGGCTGCCGCCGGGAACGGCGGCGGGCCGCCCGTCGCGACCGGCAAGCCGGTGCCGGTCAAGGCCGCCGCCGCTGCCAAGCCCCGCCCGGCCCCGCATCCGGCACGGGTGGTCGCCGCCACGCCGGCCCCGGCGCCGCGGCAATTCGCCGACATACCCGCGGCCCCGGTGCCCCAGGTCGGCTTCCTCGGCTTCGGTCGATAGCAGCGTCAGAGGCGCGGCCCGGCTCGCGCCTCCACCGCCTCCACCAAGGCCTCCACCGCGAGCCGGGGCAGCCGGCTCAGCAGGCCGCGGCGACGCGGGCGGAAAGGCTGCGCCCGCGCCCGCTCGCCGCCGACCTCGCGCAGCACCGCATCAAGGTCGCCGAACCGGTCGATCAAGCCGAGCGCCAGGGCGCGGTCGCCGAGTACAAAACCACCGTCGAACAGCTCGCCTTCCGCCCCGCGCAGCCGCCCGCCGCGACGGGTGCGCACCCAGGCCTTGAAGCGCTCATGCAGGTCGGCCATCAGCGCCTGCGCGAAGGCCACGTCCTCCGGGCGCTCCGCACTGAACGGGTCGAGCCGCGCCTTGTTCTCCCCGGCGGTGTACAGCCGCCGCTGCACGCCCAGCCGTTCCAGCGCCCGGTCGAACCCGAAACCGCCGCCGCGCACGCCGATCGAACCCACCACGCTCATCGCGTGCGCCACGATCTCATCGCCCGCGCAGGCCAGCCAGTAGCCGCCGGAGGCGCCGGTTTCCGCGATCACCGCCACCACCCGCGCGCCGGCCGCATCGGCGCGGCGGCGAATGCGGGCGGCGATCAGGTCGGACTGCACCGGCGAGCCGCCGGGGCTGTCGATGTCGAGCACCACGGTGCCGCCCTTGCCGGCGGCGCGGAAGGCGGCATCGATCAGCCCGCCATAGGCCTCGATGTTGAGCGGCCCGATCCGGGCCGCCAGCACGCCGTGCAGCCGCAGCACCGGCACCTTCGGACGACGCCAGAACAGCAGCTTCATGCGGCCCCGCGGGGCAGCCGGTCGCGCACCAGGGCGCAGAAATAGGCGACCATCGGCGCCAGCGCGGCGTCGTCGAAGTCGTACTCCGGGTTGTGCAGCGGCGCGCTGGCCTCGCCGTTGCCGATGAAGGCGAAATTGCCCGGAACCTGCGCCAGCAGCCGGGCGAAATCCTCCGACCCCATGATCGGCGCGCAGTCGCCGTCCACCGCCGCCGCGCCCAGTGCGGTCCGCGCCGCGCGCAGCGCCGCCTCGGTCGGGCCCGGCGCGTTCACCGTCGGGATGAATTCGCGCGTGTAGGCCAGCACCGCCCCGGCGGCATGCGCCTCGGCCGTCGCCCCGGCAATCCGCCGCAGTTCGGCCTCGATGGCGGCCGACACCTCGGGGCGCCAGCTGCGGCAGTCGCCGCGGATGCGCACCACGCCGGGAATGACGTTGCGGGTGCCTTCGGTGAGGAATTCGGTCACCGACACCACCGCCGGATCGACCGGGTCGAGCCGCCGCGCCACCACCTGCTGCAGCGCCACCACGATGGCGGCCCCGGCGAGGATGGGATCGACCAGCATGTGCGGCCGCGCCGCATGGCCGCCGCGCCCGGTCACGGTGATCTCGAAATTGTCCTCCGCCGCCATGATCGGCCCGGTCCGGGTGGCGAAGCGGCCCACCGGGGCGCCCGGCATGTTGTGGATGCCGTAGGCCTCGTCGATGGAAATCCGCGCCAGCAGTCCGTCGTCCAGCATGGCCTGCATGCCGCGACCATGCTCCTCGGCGGGCTGGAACAGGAAATGCACCGTTCCGTCGAACGTGGGGCCGTCGAACTCCGCCCCGGCGGCCAGCGCGGCGGCGGTGCCCAGCAGCGCCGCCGTATGGCCGTCATGCCCGCAGGCATGCATGCGCCCCGGCCGCGTGCTGCGATGCGCGCGCCCCGGCGCCCCCTCCGCGATCCGCAAGGCGTCCATGTCGGCGCGCAACGCAATGGCACGGCCGCCGGTGCCGCACCGCAGGCTGGCGATAACGCCGGTGCCGCCGACCCCGGTGGTCACCCGCAGCCCGAATTCGCTCAGCCGCGCGGCGACGAAGGCGGCGGTTTCGCGCTCCTCGAATCCCACTTCCGGGTTGGCGTGCAGATGCCGCCGCCACCCCGCCATTTCGGCCATGCGGTCCACGCTCACCCCGGCGGCTCGCCGCGCAGGCTTTCGACAATGCCGGCAAGCTGCGCCACCACGATGCGCGTGATCTCCCGTCCCTTCTCCACGCTCGCCAGCGAGGGGTCGCCCACCACGCCGGTGCCGCCGCTGATGTCCTTCATCGAACGATAAAGCGTCCCGCGCCCGGACAGCAGCAGTTCCGAATTCGCCCAGTCGTAGCTCGGCACATAGCTCCGCCCGCCGATCAGCTCGGTGCGCACCGACCCCGGCGCGGCCAGCATCATCAGCGAGGTCTCGAACTCGCAGGCATGGCCCAACCCGCCGAAGCCGGACTGCCGCACCGCCGCCAGTTCCTCGGCCACCATGCGCCACCAGCACAGATAGACGACGCGGCACGCCGGGTGCGCCGCGCCGAAGCTTTCGACGATGACCTGCCCGATCGCCTGGTTGCCGCCATGGCTGTTGAACAGCACGAGGTTGCTGAAGCCATGCGCGGCGACGCTTGCCAGGATGTCGGTAACGTAAGCCGCCAACGTCTCATGGCGAACCGTGAGGCTGCCGGGAAAATCCATGTGGTGCGCGGAGCAGCACACCTTCACCTGCGGCAGCACCAGCACGCGGCTGCCGAGTTGCCGGTCGAGTTCATCGAGCAGGAACGCCCCGATCACGGAGTCGGTGCACACCGGCAAATGCGGCCCATGCTGCTCGATCGACGCCAGGTTGAGCAGCACCGGCGTGGCCCGGTCCAGCCCAACGAACTCGCCCCAGCCAAGATCTTCCCAGCGCATGCCGATGCAACTCCGTGATCGGGCCCCTCCGTGATCGGGGCGGTCCGGTTCAGGTCTTGGTCACGTTCCAGAACACGATCAGGTCAGGCATGTGCAGCCAGCCGGCGACGTTCTTGCGGTGCGCGGTCGGCTGCTGCCACTGGCCGAAATACATGTGCGGCACGAAGTTCCAGGCGTTCTCCTGGATCTGCCGGGCGAGCGCCTTGCGCTCCTCGAGCGTCGCGGCCTCGATCCACTTCGCCCGCAGCGCCTCGTGCGTCGGGTTGGTCGGCCAGCCGTACCACGCCTTGTCGCCCGACATCGCCATGACGACGTCGATCGCCGGGTTGCTGTAGCTCTGCCCGCTGCCCGAGGTGAAGAAGATGTTCCAGCCGCCCTTGTCGGGCGGCGCCTTGTTGGCGCGCCGCTGCACCACGTTCGCCCAGTCCATCGACTCGACCTGCACGTTGAACCCGGCCGCACGCATCTGCTGGGCGAATACGGTGGCGGCATTCATCATGTAGGC
>CAIMEK010000367.1 GCA_903839965.1 uncultured Acetobacteraceae bacterium
GAGACGCAGGATAAAGAGGCAGAGCAGATGATGCTGGTATGAGATGGAACGCGACGAGTTATCCCTATCCCCCGAGATTGAAGCGGCGGTATTGGAGTTCAGAAAGAACCACAACCAGGGCACGAATAATCCCGGCAAGCGAATCGGCAACCCGCACCGTTGGCGAAGCCGAGACATGGATGGCTATCAGCTTTGGCTTGTGCAAGAGAACGAGAGGGATTCAATATGAATGAACCTTGCGGCGTCCATACCGAAGCTCCCGGCGAGCGCATCGACGCGGCATTTGAGCGGATCGCCACCGAAGCCATCGACCCGCGCCTTGTGCGGGCCTTTGAGACGCTGTACGCCGCGCGGCGGCCTCTGCCGGAGATTACCGCCGCCGTGGTGGCGACGTGTGCCAAGATTGACGGCGTGGTTGCTCAGGTCGCCGACATCGCAGCCGACGTGAAGCGTGTCACTGGATGGATTGCGTCGTTCTTTCCCGAGGTGAAGTGAATGTTCTTCTACGGCAGCGACAGAGCGTTGTTGACAAGCGTTTTAACGGAGGTCCGTGATCTCCGCGTTCAAGTTTCTACCCTTACCAAAGTTGTTCAAGACCAAGGAAAAGCGATTATGATCGACACGAAATCCCTGCTGGCCGCTGTGGCCGAAGAGACTACCGAACTGAAGTCTTGGGAGGCGCTTGCCTCCACGCTCACGGGCGTTATCAAGACGCAAGCCGATGCCCTGGCTGCCGCGATTGCCGCGAACGATCCGGTGGCGATGGCGCAGGTGCAAGCCGACCTCGACGCGGCTGCCACCACGCTTTCGGCCGACAATGCCGAGGCCGCCGCCGCGATTGTTGCCAACACGCCCAATGCTTGAGGTCTGACACGATGGCCGGACTGATT
This sequence comes from uncultured Acetobacteraceae bacterium, assembly GCA_903839965.1. Classification (GTDB taxonomy): domain Bacteria; phylum Pseudomonadota; class Alphaproteobacteria; order Acetobacterales; family Acetobacteraceae; genus Rhodovastum. Next base: position 891 of record CAIMEK010000367.1, read on the forward strand.
GCCCACGCCCGCGAATGGATAACGACAGGCTGTCGAGCCTCGTTGCTCATGCCACAAATCCGGGCGATGTGTGGGGGGCGCAGTCCCAAATGGCCCGCGTTGCGGCGGAAGATTCTGTTGAGGCATCCGACGTGCGAAGCGTGCGGCGGAATACGCGACCTGGAAGTCCACCACATTTGTCCCGTCCACATCGACCGCAGCCGTGAGCTTGACCCGCGAAACTGCATTGTCCTCTGTATGGAGTCGCTCCAAGAGGATCACTGGTTCGTGGGCCATCGCGGGCATTCGTGGTCGGACTGGAACCCGACCGTCCGCGCCGACGCGGCGAAGTGTTTGTTGAGGAGAGAGTTTCTGGAGGATTCCGACTGATGGACGTGCGCAACGGCAGAATCTACTCGATGACCGAAACCATCGAATGGCCCACGGCGCAGTGGTTGCGGGAAATGAAAGTGCCGCCGTCGCAAAAGCAGTTACGGCGTGGGCGCGTCGGTCGCAATGATCCCTGCCCGTGCGGCAGTGGTCGGAAGTTCAAGAAGTGTTGCTTAGGAAAGGTGCCCGTCTGATGACGATCCTTGACGAAGCCGCCGTGTTGACCGCCGGAGACCGGCAACGGGATTATGATCATCCCTTGCCAAATCACCAGCGAATCGCGCGGCTGTGGAATGCCCACTTGGCCAACCGCAAGGAACCGCACGGGCCGATTACGCCGGAGAACGTGGCCGAAATGATGATTCTACTGAAAGTCGCGCGGCAGGTTTTCACACCCAAGCGCGATAATTTAATCGACATCTGTGGTTATGCGCGCTGCCTTGAGCAAATGCAAGATAGGTCGGACGCTGCCGCAGAGAATCCGTAGTTTCGTTTCCTTAACCCTGGAGATTTAGCATGAAACCGTTTTTGATGTTCGTCATGGTGTGTATTATCGTTTGGGCGTTCTCGCCCCCAGCCGATGCCCGTGGGCGACAAGCCTCGAATGGCTGTAGTGCCTGTGCCGCTGCTGGCACTTGTACGCCCGCCAAAGAGAAGATGTGGCCATTCCCGCCGAAGCCGACGGTGCC
>CAIMEK010000368.1 GCA_903839965.1 uncultured Acetobacteraceae bacterium
GGTCGGCAGCGGAAACTATTCGGGATGCATCAGCGGCACGGGCGGACTGACGAAAACCGGCGCGGGAGCGCTCATCCTGAACCGCGCGAATTCCTACGGCGGCGCGACCTCTATCCAAAACGGGGAATTGCGGCTCGGTATTGCCGGAGCGCTGCCGGGCGCCACCACCGTTTCGTTAGGTAACATATCCGGGGCCGTGTTCAACCTCAACGGTTTCCCGCAAACCATCGCCACGTTGTCCGGCGGCGGAGCGGGCGGGGGCAACGTTGCCCTCGGCTCCGGCACGCTGACCGTCGGCGGCGGAACGTATTCAGGGTCGATCGGCGGTACCGGCGGACTCACCAAGACCGGCGTGGGCGTGCTCATCCTGAACCGCGCGAATTCCTACGGCGGCACGACCTCGATCCAGGGCGGCGAATTGTGGCTCGGCGCTGTCGGAGCCCTGCCGACCACCACCACCGTTTCGTTAGATAACACATCCGGAGTTGCGCTCAACCTCAACGGTTTCCCGCAAACCATCGCCACGCTCACGGGTGGTGGGGCGGACGGGGGCAATGTGGCGTTGGGCTTGGCCACGCTGACGGTCGGCGGCGGCGCGTATTCGGGGTCGATCAGCGGCCTTGGCGGCCTGACCAAGACCGGCTTGGGGTTGCTGCTACTGAACCGCGCGAACACATATGCCGGCTCGACTTCGATCCAAGGAGGCGAATTGCGGCTCGGCGTTTCCGGGGCGTTGCCGAGCACCACTTCCGTAATCATGGATAACATATTCGGAACCGTGCTCAACCTCAACGGCTTCTCGCTGACGGTCGCCTCGTTGTCGGGCGGCGGAACAAGCGGCGGCGGTGTCGCTCTCGGTGCCGGAACACTGACGGTCACCTCCGGAAACTATTCGGGTTCGATCAGCGGCAGCGGCGGCCTGACCAAGGCCGGCATGGGCACGCTCCTCCTGAACCGCGCTAACACCTACGGCGGCGCCACCACGATCCAGGACGGCGAATTGCGGCTTGGCGCCGCCGATGTCCTGCCTGCCACCACCACCCTTTCGATCGCCAGCGTTCCTTCGGCGGTGTTCAATCTCCACGATTGTTCGCAGACCATCGCCTCGCTTTCCGGCGGGGGGGTCAAAGGGGGCAACATCACCCTCGGGTCCGCAGTGCTAACAGTCGGCGGCGGGAACTATTCGGGCATCATCAGCGGCAGCGGCGGCCTGACCAAGACCGGCATGGGCACGCTCGTCCTGAACCGCGCTAACACCTACGGCGGCGCCACCACGATCCAGGACGGCGAATTGCGGCTCGGTGCCGCCGATGTCCTGCCTGCCACCACCGCCCTTTCGATCGCCAGCGTTCCTTCGGCGGTGTTCAATCTCAACAATTGTTCGCAGACCATCGCCTCGCTTTCCGGCGGGGGGGTCAAAGGGGGCAACATCACCCTAGGATCCGCAGTGCTAACAGTCGGCAGCGGAAATTATTCGGGCACGATCAGCGGCAGCGGCGGGCTGACCAAGACCGGCGAGGGGTTGCTCATTCTCAAGCGCACGACTTCCTACGGCGGCGCAACCTCGATCCAAGGAGGCGAGCTGAGGCTAGGCTCAGCCGGAGTGCTGCCAAGCTCGACCGCCGTTTCGCTGGATGACGTTTCCGGAGCCCTGCTCAATCTCAATGATTTCCCGCAGACCATCGCCTCGTTGTCCGGCGGCGGATCCAACGGCGGCAACGTGGCCCTTGGTTCCGGCACGCTGACAGTCGGCGGCGGAAACTATTCGGGTTCTATCAGCGGGAGCGGCGGCCTGACCAAGACCGGCACGGGAGCACTCGCCCTGAACCGCCCGAACTCTTATGGCGGCGTCACCATGATCCAAGCGGGCGAGCTGAAGCTCGGCGCTTCCGGGGCACTGCCCGCCACCACCGCCGTTTCGCTGGACAATATCCTCGGAGCCCTGCTCAATCTCAATGATTTCCCGCAGACCATCGCACGGCTTTCCGGCGGCGGATCCAACGGCGGCAACGTGGCCCTTGGTTCCGGCACGCTGACAGTCGGCGGCGGATACTTTGCGGGTTCTATCAGCGGCAGCGGCGGCCTGACCAAGACCGGCCCGGATACTCTCGCGTTGAACTGCACCAACCTCCACGGCGGTCCGACCACGGTCGAGGCCGGCGTGCTGAGCCTCACCATCGCGTCGTTGAGCGACACATCCGACCTCTGGCTGGCCGCCGATGCCACCTTGGACCTTCACTTCGACGGGACCGACACCGTTGGAAGTTTCCTCATCGACGGCGTGCCGCAAATTCGCGGTACTTGGGGGAGCCCCACGTCAAGCGCCGAACACAAAACCAACCGGATCACCGGCACCGGCATGCTCAACGCCGCCGCGGGACCCACGCCCTACGAAGCATGGATCGCCGCCTATGGACTCACCAGCCCGGACAACGAACCGCTGGCCGATCCCGACCACGACGGCATTTCGAATCTTCTCGAATGGATCCTCGGCGGCAATCCGCTCGCGAACAGCACCGGCGTTCTCCCACAAGTCGGCACCGACTCAGGAAACCTGGTCGTCACTTTCACCCGCGGCGACGACAGCGAATCCACCACCATCCTGACCGCGCAATGGAGCGTTGATTTCCAAATCTGGAACGATGTTGCCATCGGTTCGGAATCCTCCGGTCCCGATGAAAACGGCGTCTCTATCAGAATCGTGGAAAACGGCGACCTGCCGGATGCCGTCACCGTCCTGGTTCCCACTGCAAACGCCAGCGCAGGTGCCTTGTTCGTCCGTCTGGCGGCCGTCACGCGCTGACATCTCCCAAGATGAAGAGTGAGCCGCTTGAGGGAGTCCCCGGGATGGGAAGCGGCTGTCGGTTCAGATGTGGCCGCTGAGGTAGCGCTCAGCCTCCAGGGCGGCGGCGCATCCCTGGCCGGCGGCCGTGA
>CAIMEK010000369.1 GCA_903839965.1 uncultured Acetobacteraceae bacterium
CTGCTGCCCGACGAGGAAAACCGCACCCTGTCGCTGGCGCTGGCCGCCGCCAAGGACGAGTACCGCGTCGATTACGGGGTCATGGCCGCCGCCATCGTGTTCGCGGTGGTGCCGATGCTGATCATCTACATGCTCATCAAGGATCGCCTCACCACCGGCATGGCGGCCGGCGCGGTGAAGGGATGAGCCAACCTTCGCCAATGGAGCCGCGCCCATGCTGATGAGCCAGTTCGCCCCCACCGGCCACGTGACCAGCCGACTGGGATTCGGCGGCGCCGCCATGGGCCTGAGCAACTACGTCAGGCCGTACGACGCCGTCGCCAGTCGCGACGTGTCGCTGACGGCGGTGCGGCGCGCGCTCGAGCGCGGCGTTACCTATTTCGACACCGCGCCGGGCTATGGCAAGGGCTTGTCGGAGGAGATCATGGGCGAGGCGCTGGCCGATCGCCCCGAGGTCTTCCTGGCCAGCAAGGTGCCGCTCGCCAGCGCCGGCGACGTGCGCCGCTCGCTGGAGGACAGCCTGCAACGCCTGCGCCGGCCCCGGCTCGACCTGTTGCAGATCCACGGCGGCAGCTTCGATACGGAAACCGTGCGCGGCATCCTCGGTGCCGGCGGCATGCTGGAACAGATGGTGCGCCTGCGCGAGGAAGGCCTGATCCGCGCCATCGGCTTCACCTCCGAGGACAACAACCGCGGCGTCTACGACCTGATCGACAGCGGCGGCTTCGACAGCATGCAGATCTCCTACAACCTGCTGCTGCAGCACCCCTACGAACCCACCCGCCCGTTCGGCAGCCTGTTCGCGGCGAAGCAGCGCGGCCTGTTCGTCATCGCCATGCGCGCCGTCACCTCCGGCATCTTCCAGAAATGGGTGCGCATGGTGAACCCGGGCGACAGCTTCGACTACACCGAATCGTTGCTGCAATTCGTGTTGTCCAACAAGTTCATCGACGTGGCGCTGGCGGGCATGCGCACGCCGGAGGAGGTGGACTCGTCCTGCCGGGTCTGGCGCGACCTGGCCGGGCGGATCGACATCGATGCGTTATGGGGCCGTTACGTGCTGGGCAGCAGGCAGCCCTGAAGCCCGCCCCTGGCCAGCCGCCGCCGGGGCGATTATCGTCCCGGCCCTGCGAAGCGGGCCGGGTGATGTCGTGAACAATTCTGCCGAAGTGTGGGATCTCGTCGAGGCCAAGCGCGAGCGGTTTTTCGCCCTGAGCGACCAGGTGTGGGACACCCCCGAGCTGAACTACGCGGAGTGGCGCTCGTCGGCCACCCACCTCGCGGCTTTACAGGCGGAAGGCTTCCGCACCACCAAGGGCATCGCCGGCATGCCGACCGCCGTCATGGGGGAAGCCGGCGAGGGCGGCCCGGTGATCGCCATCCTTGGCGAATACGACGCACTGCCCGGGCTGAGCCAGCAGGCGGGTGTCGCCCGCCACCAGCCCATGCCGGGCAGCGACAACGGGCATGGCTGCGGCCACAACCTGCTCGGCGGCGGCTCGCTGATGGCGGCCACGGCGGTGAAGGACTACCTCGCGCTGCACGGCCTCAAGGGGCGGGTGCGCTACTACGGGTGCCCGGCGGAGGAAGGCGGGTCATCCAAGGGGTTCATGGTGCGTGCCGGGGTGTTCGACGACGTCGATATCGCGATCTGCTGGCACCCGGCCCCGTTAGCGGGCGTCAATAACCCGATCTCGCTGGCCTGCAACGAGGTGAACTACCACTTCACCGGCCGCGCCTCGCATGCGGCCGCGGCGCCGCATCTCGGCCGCTCCGCGCTGGACGCGGTCGAACTGATGAATGTCGGCGTCAACTACATGCGCGAGCACATGCCGAGCACGGCGCGCATCCATTACGCCGTCACCGACGCCGGCGGAGTTGCCCCGAACGTCGTGCAGGCCCGCGCCACCGTGCGCTACCTGGTGCGCGCCCGCGACCTGCCCGGGCTGCAGGGCCTGCTGCGCCGCGTCGACAAGATCGCCCAGGGGGCGGCACTGATGACCGAGACCGCGATGCGCAGCGAGTTCCTCAGCGGCGACGCCAACCTCGTCGGCAACGCGCCGCTGGAGGCGCTGATGGGAGCGCAGATCGAACGCATCGGGCCGCCGGTGTTCGACGACCAGGACCGGACCTTCGCCGCCTCCATCCAGGCCACCTTGACCGAGGAGGACATCCGGGTGTCGTTCGCGCGGTTCGGCCTGCGGCCCCGCCGCGGCGTGCCGCTGTGCGACACTATTTTCCCGCCCGGCAGCGGCGACGGCACGCTGGTGGGCTCGACCGATGTCGGCACGGTGAGCTGGGTGGTGCCGACCGTGCAGATGCGCGGCGCCACCTACGCCATCGGAACGCCCGGCCATTCCTGGCAACTGACCGCCCAGGGCAAGGCTCCGGCGGCCCACAAGGGCATGGAGCACGCCGCCAAGGTCATCGCCGCCACCGCCGTCGAGCTCATCCTCGATCCGGCGCTGATCGCCGACGCCCGCGCGGATTTCCGCGCCCGCCTGGCCGAGACGCCGTTCGTCAACCCGATCCCCGACGATGTCGATCCGCCGCTGCCGCCGGAAGGGGCCACCGATGCTCCCTGAGGGTTGGGACGCGGCGGACGCCGCAAGCCTCTGCGGCGCGGTCAACCGCGACCGGCTGACGGCCGACCTCGCCGAATTCGCCCGGCGCGTGAAGCTCTCGGGCACGGCGGAGGAACTGCAAAGCTTCCACTACCTCCAGGCCCGGATGGACGCGGCCGGCTTTCGCACCCGGCTGCTGTCGCACCAGGCCTATATCAGCCTGCCCGGCCGCTCCGAGGTGCGGGTCGGCGAGGCGGTGCTGCCCAGCATCACGCATTCCATGGCCAGGCCGACGCCCCCCGCCGGCTTGTCGGCGCCGCTGGTCCATGTCGGCGACGGAAGTGGCGCTTGGCATGCGCAAGGGCGAGCCCGACCTCAAGGCCAGGTTCGACGCGGCCATCCGCGCCGCCGCCGAGGCCGGCGTCATCCGGGCCCTGTCGGTCAAGTGGAGCAAGCTCGACCTGACGCCCGCTTTCACGCCGGGCGAATGACGCCCCAGATGGAACAACCTGCGCACCGCGCGACGACGGAGGGATGAATGACGACCGATCGAAAGACCATGCTGGTGGTCAGCGCGCATTCGGCTGACTTCGTCTGGCGCGCGGGCGGGGCGATCGCGCTGCATGCCGGGCGCGGCGATGCCGTCACCGTGGTGTGCCTGTCCTACGGCGAGCGCGGTGAATCCGCCAAGCTGTGGCGCCAGCCCGGCATGACGCTGGACCGGGTGAAGACCGAGCGCCGCGCCGAGGCGACCGCGGCGGCGACGCAACTTGGCGTCGCGGACATCCAGTTCTGGGACCTCGGCGACTACCCGATCGGGCTCGACCAGGCCGCCCTGTTCCGCCTCGCCGACCTCTACCGCGTCCTCCGCCCGTACGTTGTGCTCACCCATTCCATGCACGACCCCTACAACCAGGACCATCCGGCAGTCACGTCCTTCGCTCAGCACGCGCGCATCATCGCCCAGGCGCATGGCCATAACCCGGGCCAGAAGGTGCTCGGCGCGCCGCCGGTGTTCCTGTTCGAGCCGCACCAGACCGAACAATGCGGCTGGAAGCCGGACATCCTGCTCGACATCACCGGCGTGTGGCCAAAGAAGCGCGCCGCCATCGAGTGCATGGCCGGGCAGGAGCACCTGTGGGAGTACTACACCCGCGTGGCCCAGCAGCGCGGCGCCCAGGCCGCCCGCAACTCCGACAAGGCGATCACCTACGGGGAAGGCTACCAGGCCGTGTTCCCGCGCGTGGCCGACAGCCTGCCATGACGGCCCCGCGGCCGGCCGACATCGCCTGAGATTATGCAACAGGAACCGAGCATGCCCTCGCAACCCCGCCTGGCCGCCCGCGTCACCGGCCTGAAGCCCTCGGCAACCGTCGAGATGACCGAACGCGTGCGGGCCGCGCGCGCCTCGGGTCGGCGCATTATCGGCCTGTCGAGCGGCGACCCCGGCGTGCCGACCGACCCGCGCATCGTCGAGGCGGCGCTGCGGGCGCTGCACGACGGCGACACCCATTACGGCCCCGCCGCCGGCGCGCCGGCCCTGCGCGCGGCGATTGCCGAGCGGGAAGCCGTCCGCACCGGTGCCGCCTACGAGCCGGCGGACATCCTGATCACGCCCGGCGGCAAGTTCGCCCTGCTCGCCGCCCTGATGGGCATCGTGCAGCCCGGCGACGAGGTGCTGGTGCCCGAGCCGGGCTGGGTCAGCTACGGCCCGTGCGTGCGGCTGTGCGGCGGCGAGCCGGTGGCGCTGGCGATGCTGGACCGGATCGACCTTAACCGCCTGGCCGCCGCGATCACGCCGCGCACCATCGCCCTGATCCTGAACTCGCCGGTCAACCCGACCGCGCGCGTGCTGTCCGCGGCCGAACTCGACGGCGTGCTGGCGCTGGCCGAGCGGCACAACCTGTGGATCGTGTTCGACCAGGTCTATTCCGACCTGCTGCACGCCGGCCGCTTCGCCGCTCCGCAATCGAGCCCCGCCGGGCAGGCCCGTACCCTGGTGGTGGACAGCTTCTCCAAGACCTTCGGCATGACGGGCTGGCGCCTCGGCTCGCTGGCGATGCCGCACGGCACCGGGCGGTCGTTCCTGCGCTTCATGCAGCATTCGGTCTATTGCGTGCCCGGTTTCGTCCAACAGGCCGGGCTGCATGCGCTGACGCTGTTCGACGAACTGGTGCCGCGCTTCCGGGCGATGTTCCGCGCCCGCCAGGTGTTCGCCGCCGAACGGCTCGCCGCCATGCCGGGGTTTGCCTGCGCGCTGCCCGACGCCGGCTTCTACCTGTTCCCCCGGGTCGCGGACGACGACGTTGCCCAGGCGGCCCGCTGGCTTGACGAACTCGACGTGGCCGCCCTGCCGGGTTCGGCGTTCGGCGCGGCCGGGGCCGGGCACATCCGGCTGTCGCTGACCACTTCCGAGGACGATCTCGCCGAGGCGATGGCCCGCATCGGCAAAATGGCGACGCAACAGGAGAGTGCTTCATGAAACGCCGGTCCACGCTGCTCGGGGCGGCCCTGCTGCCGACCCTCCTGCTGGCCCCGGACGCCGCTCGCGCGCAGGCGCAGGCCGACTCGGTGGCCAAGGTGAAGGCGCGCGGCAAGCTGCTCGCCGGGGTCAAGTTCGACACCCCGCCGTTCGGCTACCTCGACGACGCCAATGTGCCCACCGGCTTCGACCTCGACATCGTGCGCGCCGTGGCGGCGCATATCGGCGTGCCGGTGGAATTCGAGAAGGTCACCTCGGTCAGCCGCATCCCGCTGCTGCTGAGCGGCAACGTCGACCTTATCGCCGCCTCGATGACGCACACCCGCGACCGCGGCCGGGCGATCGACTTCAGCCTGACCTACTACACCGGCGGCCAGTCGCTGCTGGTGGCCAAGGACAGCCCGATCACCGGCGTGGAAAGCCTCGCCGGCAAGCGGGTCGCGGTGCAGCAGGGCACCACGCTGGAGAAGACCATCGCGCAACTGGCGCCGGGCGCGCGCATTACCGCGTTCCGCGAATACGATGCCGCCTGGCTGGCGCTCACCCAGGGGCGGGCGGACGTGCTCACCGGCAGCCTGACCATCCTGCAGGGCTTTGCCGGGCACAATCCCGGCTTCAAGATCGTCGGCGGCCTGCTGAGCGCCGAGCCATTCGGCCTCGGCATCCGCAAGGGCGACTGGGCGATGCGCGATGCCGTCGACGAGACCCTGCAGGACCTGTGGGTCTCGGGCGAGTACGCGAAGCTCTACAAGGCGCGCTTCGGCAGCGATCCGACCACGCCGATCGAGGTCTGGCCGTGAGCGTCCGCCGCTCTTGAACATTGTCCTCGACTGGGGCCCGATCTGGCAGCACCGCGACCAGATCATCGACGGCCTGCTCACCACCATCGCGCTTTCCGCCGCCGGCCTGCTCGGCGCCGTGCTGATCGGCGCGGTGGCGGGCACGGCCGGGGCGTCGCGCTGGCGGACGGCACGGGTCGGCGCCGTGCTGTATGTCGAGGGCGTGCGCAACGTGCCGCTGCTGCTGCACATCTATTTCTGGTTCCTCGGCCTGTCGGCGTTGCAGCTGCCAGCCTTCCTGTGCGCGGTGCTGGGGCTTTCGATCTATTCCGGCGCCTATGCCGCCGAGATCATCCGCGCCGGCCTGCTCAGCATCCCGCCGGGGCAGGCGGAGGCGGCGCGGGCTCTCGGTCTCGGCGGCTGGCTGACGCTGCGCAAGGTGGTCTATCCGCAGGCGCTGCGGGTGATCGCGCCGTCGCTCGCCAGCCTGTTCTCCCAGCTCATCAAGGACAGTTCGCTGGCCTCCGTGGTCGCCGTGGGCGAACTGGCCTACCAGGCCGGCGCCATCGAGGCCGACACGTTCCGCACCTTCGAGGTCTACATCACCATCGCGGTGCTCTACCTGGTGCTGGTCACGGTCATCAGCCAGGCGCTGCTGTGGCTGCCCGCGCCGCAACCGGGGGTGGCGGGAGCGCGGGATGGCTGAAAGCCTGTTGCGCAATCTGCCGTTCCTGGCGAACGGCTTCCTGATCACGCTGAAGATCGCCGGCTGGACCGCCCTGTTCGGCACGCTGCTGGCGGTTCCGGTGGCCCTGCTGCGGCATTTCCGCGTTCCGGTGGCGGCGCAGCTCTGCGCCGCCTATGTCGGCCTGATCCGCGGCACCCCGGTGCTGGTCGTGCTGCTGCTGTGCTATTTCGCGCTGCCGGCGCTGTTCGGCTACCGCACGTCGGCCTATCCGGCCTGTATCCTCGGCTTCTCCGTGTTCATCGCCGCCTACTGCGCGGAGGACATGCGCGCCGGCCTGGCGGCGGTGCCGCCGCCGCTCGTCGAGGCCGGGCTGGCGCTGGGGTTGCCGCGCCGGCGCGTGCTGCGGCTCATCGTGCTGCCGCTGGCGGCGCGGGTGGCAATTCCCGCCCTGTTCGGCCAGTACGTCCGGATGCTGAAATACACCTCCGTCGCCTCGATGATCGGGGTCAACGAACTGATGGCCAGCGGCGTGCTGGTGAACGCCCGGATCTTCCAGCCCTTGCCGATCCTGGGCGCCGTCGCGGCGGCCTATCTCGTTGTCTGCCTTGCGATTTCGCTGGTGGGCCGCTCGCTGCAGCGCTGGCTTGCCGTACCCGTCCGCTAATCGCTTTTCTGCCGGTGGCGCCCGCCGTTTTGTTGACAGTACCGGAACGAAAATTTCATATTGCGAATTTGTCACAATCGCTCTTAGGTAGGTCCCCACGAATTCGCTTGGGAGGAAAAAGCCCATGAATCAAACCAACACGAAGCTCCGCCTTCTCGCGGCCGCTGCCGTCGGCGCGATGTGGTTGGCTGCCGCACCCGCCCGGGCGCAGGTGGTTGTTTACTGCGGCGTCGACGAGAACTGGTGTCGCGGCATGGTGAACGAGTTCACCAAGCAGACCGGTATCCGCACCGAAATGACCCGCCAAAGCGCCGGCGAGCTGTATGCCCGGCTGCGGGCCGAAAAGGACAATCCGCGCGGCGACATCTGGTGGGGCGGCACCGGCGACCCGCATCTGCAAGCCGCCGACGAGGCGCTGACGCTCGAATACCAGTCGCCGATGCTGCCGCAGTTGCGCGACTGGGCGCAGCGGCAGGCCCAACGGTCGAAATACCGCACCGTCGGCATCTACCTCGGCGCGCTCGGCTACGGTTACAACACCGAGGAACTGGCCCGCCGCAAGATGACCGCGCCGGCCTGCTGGGCCGACCTGCTGAAGCCCGAATACAAGGGCGAAGTGCAGATGGCCGACCCCAACAGCTCCGGCACCGCCTGGACCATGCTGGCCACCATCGTGCAGCTCATGGGCGAGGAGCAGGGCTTCGACTATCTGAAGAAGCTGCATCACAACATCAACGAGTACACCAAGGCCGGCGCCGCTCCGGCACTGGCGGCGGGGCAAGGCGAAACGCTGGTCGGCATCGCCTTCCAGCACGACGTCATCGACGTCGCCACGCGCGGCAAGCCGGTGCAGGTGGTCTCGCCGTGCGAGGGCACGGGCTACGAGATCGGCTCGATGTCGCTGATCAAGGGCGCGCGTCACCTGGACGAGGCGAAGAAGTTCTATGATTGGGCGCTGACCCCCGGGGCGCAGAAGCTGGCCGCGGAGTTCCGCAGCTACCAGCTGCCGTCCAACGCCTCGGTGGCACCGCCGCCGCAAAGCCCCGACCTGTCGAAGATCAAGCTGATCGAATACGACTTCGGCAAGTACGGCTCCTCCGCCGAACGCCAGCGCCTGCTTGGCCGCTGGTCCAGCGAAGTGAAGACACTGTCGCGCTGACCTGTCGCGAACGGCGCTGACGTGAAGATCCTCCCGGAGCGGCTCTGGCCGGCCCTGACCCTGGCAGCACTGTTGGTGCTGCCATGGTACGGAATCGAGGACCTCTCCGTTCTGCTGGGCATGAAGCCGGAGGCGATGCCGGCGCTGTTGCAGATGCTGGCCGGCCGGACCTGGCTGGTCCCGCTGCTGGTGGCGCCGGTGCTCGCCTTGTGGGGCGCGGCGCGCGGTTGGCCGCGCCTGCTGATCGCCGCCGGCGTCATCGGCCTGGCCTGGATGGCGCTGGAGGGGCTGGCGATCAACCATCGCGGCTGGGGCTGGGGCTTCCTCGCCATATTCGGCGCGGCGCCCACCCAGTTCGGCATGGGCTGGGGCGCCCTGGCCTACGGGATCTGTTGCGCCATGCTGGTGGCGATCGGCCTCGCCCGGCTGGGGCGCTGCCGGGGCGACATCTTCGTGGTCGCCTCGATCCTGCTGATCGGCCTGTCGCTGGTGCTGTTCATCTTCGTGCCGCTGATGTCGGTGTTTTCCTCCGCGGTGCGCAACCAGGACGGGCATCTGGACCTGCCGCTGTTCTGGCAGAAATTCAGCCACGGCTCGATCTGGGGGCTCGACTGCGTCACCGGCAGCACGGCCTGCGGTTCGGCCTGGAACACGATGACGCTGGCGCTGATCGTCGGCGTGGCCGCCACGGCGCTCGGGCTCGCCTTCGCGCTGGTGTCGGTGCGCACGCGGGTCCGGCTCAAGCCGATGCTCAGCCTGCTGTCGATCCTGCCGGTGATCACGCCGCCTTTCGTCATCGGGCTGGCGTTGATCGTGCTGTTCGGCCGCGCCGGCATGGTCACCAACTTCCTGGCCAACAATTTCGCCATCCCGCGCAGCCGCTGGCTGTACGGCCTGCCCGGCGTGGCGCTGGCGCAAACGCTGGCGTTCACGCCGATCGCCTACCTGATGCTGGCCGGCGTGCTGCAGGCGGTCAGCCCGAGCATGGAGGAAGCGGCACAGACGCTGCGCGCCGGACGCTGGCACACCTTCCGCACCGTCACCTGGCCGCTGATCCGGCCGGGCATCGCCAACGCTTTCCTGATCGCCTTCATCGAAAGCATGGCCGATTTCGGCAATCCGCTGATGTTGGGCGGCAACTTCACCGTGCTTTCAACCGACATCTTCTTCGCTGTCGTGGGCGCGGTGCACGACCAGGGCCGTGCCGCGGTGCTCGGCGTCGTGCTGCTGGCCTTTACGCTCGTCGCCTTCTTCGCCCAACGGTTCTGGCAGGAGGGGCACAGCTTCACCTCCATCACCGGCAAGGGCGACTCCGGGCTGCACCCGCCGTTGCCGGGGCCGCTGAAGGCGGTGTGCTACGCCACCGTGCTGCCCTGGATGCTGCTGACCGCGGCCGTCTACGGACTCATCATGGTCTACGGCTTCACGGTCAGCTTCGGCCGCGACAACGCCGTTACGCTGCAATACTTCCTCACCGCCTTCGGCCTGGAGCACGGCGTCGGCGGCTGGTTCCTCAGCGGCTCGGCCTGGAGTTCGTTCATCACCACGATAGAGCTGGCGGTCATCGCCATGCCGCTGACCGCGGCGATGGGCCTGCTCACCGCCTGGCTGCTGTCGCGACAGAACTTCGCCGGCAAGGCAAGTTTCGAATTCCTCGCCATGATGAGCTTCGCCATCCCCGGCACGGTGGTTGGCATTTCCTACATCCTGGCCTTCAACGTCCCGCCGGTGGAACTAACGGGAACCGGAATTATTTTGATTTGCGCCTTCGTGTTCCGCAACATGCCGGTGGGCATCCGCGCCGGGCTGGCCAGCCTGAGCCAGCTCGACCGCAGCCTCGACGAGGCGTCGCTGACGCTGGGCGCGCGCAGCTTCCGCACGGTGCGGCTGGTGGTGATGCCGATCATCCGCCCGGCGATCATCACCGCCATGGTCTACGCCTTCGTGCGCGCGGTGACCGCGGTGAGCGCGGTGATCTTCCTGACCACGGCGCAATACCAGTTGGCCACCGTCTACATCGTCGGCCGCGCCGATGTCGGCGAATACGGCATCGCCTTCGTCTATTCGGCGGCGCTGATCGTGGTGATGGTGTCGGCCCTGGGCCTGATCGCCTTGCTGGTCGGTCGCCAGCGCATCGGCCGGCGCGAGCTCCCCGCCGGCAGCATGGGAGTTGGCTCATGATCCGTCTCGCCGTCGAATTCCAGGGCGTCAGCAAGCTTTACGGCCAGGCCGCGGCGGTCGACGACGTGTCGTTCACCATCGAGCCGGGCACGCTGGTCACGCTGCTCGGCCCGTCGGGTTGCGGCAAGACCACCACGCTGCGCCTGCTCGCCGGCCTGGAAGCGGCCAGCCGCGGCCGCATCCTGATCGGCGGGCGCGACGTGACCGCGCAATCCGCCGCCGAGCGCAATGTCAGCATGGTGTTCCAGTCGTACGCCTTGTTCCCGCACATGAACGTGCGCGAGAACGTGTGCTACGGGCTGCGCGCCGGCGGCATGCGGCGCGACGCCGCCGAGGCGGTGGCGCGCGAGAAGCTGCGCCTGGTCGGACTCGCCGGTTTCGAGGACCGTCTGCCCGGGCAACTCAGCGGCGGCCAGCAGCAGCGTGTCGCGGTGGCGCGCGCCATTGTGCTGGAACCCGAGGTGCTGCTGTTCGACGAGCCGCTGTCCAACCTGGATGCCAAGCTGCGCCGACGCGTGCGCGACGAAATCCGCGGCCTGCAGCAAATGCTGAAGCTCACCGTGGTCTACGTCACTCACGACCAGCAGGAGGCGCTGGCCGTCTCGGACCGCGTGATCGTCATGCATGCCGGCAAGATCGCCCAGGACGGCGCGCCGCGAGAGCTGTACGAGCAGCCCGCCAGCCGCTTCGTCGCCGACTTCATCGGCGACGCCAACCTGATGCCGGTCACGGTGCGCGGCATCGACGACGCCACCGCCTCGGTGACCCTCGGCTCGCTCACGCTCACGCTGTCGCGCGGCCGCGTGCCGGACGGTCCGGCGGATCTCGCGGTGCGGCCGCAGGCGCTGCAACTGTCGCGCGACGCTTCCGTGGCGGCCCTGCCGGGTCGCGTGCAGAAGGCCGCCTATCTCGGCAGCCACATGGAATACGCGGTGTTGCTGGACGGCATCGAGGGCGAATTCTTCGTCAGCGACCCGGACACCTCCCGCCCGCTGGCGGAAGGTGCCGAGGCGTACATCATCGTCAATCCCGCCGGCGTCGCCCTCGTGCCACCCGACCGCTAATCGGTCGGCGGCAGCATGAAGTCGCGCACGATCGCCAGGATGTCGCGATAGGCCTCGATGAAGCTGCGCAGCGTCCGCACCGTGGCGCCGTAGCCGTCGAACTCGGCGGGCGTCATGCCGTCCTCGTCGTAGGCCCGGCGGAAGTCCGCGAACCGGCGCTTCAGCTCGGCGACGATGGCCGGATCGACCGGATCCAGCATGCGGTCCTTCACCTCGACGTCCGACTTGTTGAACAGCGCCTGCCATTCATGCGTGATGGTCAGCACCACGTCGCCGCCGATGAACTCCGACCAGTGCAGGTGGTTGCGATAGGCCGCCGCCAGCAGCCGGCAGCGGTAGTTGCGCGCCTTGTAGATGCCATAGGCGTGTTTCATCACCGCGACGCCCGCCCAATCCAGCAGCCCCGGCGTGGTGACGATGCCCTCACGCTTGGCGACCGCCTTTATCCAGTCGTCGAGCCGCCCCACCATGAGGGTGCACACCGGGGTCATGGCCGAGATGTCGCCGCCCGCCGCGCGCCTGCGGTCGAGCCCACGCTCCACCGCCTCGGCGACCGCGATCGCCTGCGGCACCGTGAAGCTGACGGTGGCATTGATGTTCACCCCGCGATAGGTGGCCTCCTCGATCGCCGGGATGCCGGCCGCCGTCACCGGAATCTTCACCTGGATGTTGGGCGCGAGCGCGGCGAAGTGCACGGCCTGCTCCACCAGCGCCTCGCTGTTGCGGTAGAAAATCGGGTTGGTTTGGATCGACAGCCGCCCCTTGCGGCCCTTCTCCCGCTCGAACACGGGCCGCAACAGCTCCGCGCCCTTCAGCCCCATCTCCTCGATGAGTTGCCAGGCGATGGTGTCCTCGTCGGCCGTGGGGTTGTCGGCGATGATCTCAGCGATCCGCCCGCGCCACGCCGGCATTTCGCTCTTCAGCACCCCCAGCACGATGCCGGGATTCGTGGTCGCCCCCACCGCCCCGTTGGCCAGGGCATATTCCAGTTCCGCCGGCGAGCAGGAGTCGTTCCACACGTCGGTTGGTTTGTTCGTCACGGTCCTCAGCAGGGGGCTCGCTTGCTGCTGGCTCGCCGGTGCGTCGTTCATGGCCCGATCCTTCCCTGGCAGGGTGGTTGCGTCCGCGGGTGGGGCCGGACGCGCTGCCCGGCCCCACCCCGGACCCGTCGCGGTCAGCCCTTGTGCACCCGCACGATCTGTCCGGTGCGCAGGCTCTCCAACGCCGCATCAGCCAGCCGCAGTGCCTCCAGGCCCTCGGCGAAGCCGGCGATCGGCGGCGCCTTCTCGCGCACGCACGCCACGAAGTGCTCCACCTCGGCCGCGTAGGCTTCCTGGTAGCGCTGGATGAAGAAGTTCAGCACCACGTCCTTCGCGCCGGTGTGCTTGCCGCCCGACGCCTCCACGGTGGTCGCCGTGCGGTTGCCGGCCTGCAGCATGCCGTGCTCGCCGAACGCCTCGATGCGCTGGTCGTAGCCATAGGCGCAGCGCCGCGAGTTGTTGATGTGTACCATGGCGCCGTTGGCCGCGCGCATGGTCACCATGGCGGTGTCGATGTCGCCGGCGTCGCGGATGGCCGGATCGACCAGGTTGCCGCCGAACGCCTGCACTTCGACGATGTCGCCCACCAGGTAGCGGGCCATGTCGAAGTCGTGGATGGTCATGTCGCGGAACAGGCCGCCGGAAACCTTCACGTAGGCGATCGGCGGCGGGCCCGGATCGCGGCTGCTGATGAGCACCAGCTCCGGCTTGCCGATCTCGCCGGCCGCCATGCGGTCGCGCACCGCCTTGAACGACGGATCGAAGCGGCGATTGAAGCCGATCATCACCGTCGGATGGTGCGGCGCGATCTCCTTCCAGCAGGCCTGCACGCGCGCCATGTCGAGGTCGATCGGCTTCTCGCACAGCACCGCCTTGCCCGCCTTCACCGCCGCGGTCAGCAGCGGCACGTGGGTATCGGTGGGGCTGGCGATCAGCACCGCCTCCACCGCCTTGTCCGCCAGCAGTTCCTCGACGGAAGCGCTCGCCCGCACGCCGAGCTCGCCGGCGACGCTCTTGGCGACATCAGGCAGCACATCGAACACCGAAACCAGTTCCACCGACGGATGCCGCGCGAGGTTCTGGGCGTGCATGCGGCCGATGCGACCGCATCCCAGCACCGCGAATCGAACCATCTTGTTGTTCCTTTCAGTCACATTACCAGCCGAGGAAGGCGTGCTCGGGGGCCAGCGTGAAATGCCACTGCCGCACCGGGCCGGCCATCGTGTTGAGGTAGTAGAGGTCGAAGCCAACCGGCGCGCCGACCGGGTGGTAGCCCTTCGGCACCAGCACCACGTCGCCATCGCCCACCGCCATGGTCTCGTCGAGCGAACGGTCGTCGGTGTAGACGCGCTGCACCGCGAAGCCTGCGCCACGGGCCAGGCGGTGGTAGTAGGTTTCCTCGAGGTAGGTTTCGGCCGGCGGGGTGTCGGTGTCGTGCTTGTGCGGCGGGTAGCTCGACCAGTGTCCGCCCGGCGTGATCACCTCCACCACCAGCAGGCTTTCCGCGGGGGCGGTATCGGGCAGCACGTTGCGCACGTAGCGCGTGTTGGTGCCCTTGCCGCGGGTTTCCTGGCCGACCTCGGCGGGCGTGATCAGCCGCGCCGGGAACTTGCCTTCGGCGGGCGAGGAACACACCGCCAGCTCCACCTGGGTCTTCGCCACGACGCGCCACTGCGAGCGCGCCGGCACGTAGAGCGACCACGGCGAGCCCTCGAACGGATTGCTCCGCTCGCCGAGCGTGCCAAAATCATGCCCGCCGGCGCTCGCCTCGACGCGGCCGGAGAGCAGCACCAGGCAGGCCTCGCGGCCCTCCGTCGACTGCTCGATCACCTGGCCGGGGGCCAGCGCGAACACGTCGAAGCCGACATAGGTCCAGCCCGCCGACGCGGGCGTAATGTGCTGCGGGTGCCCGCCAGGCGCGGGCTTGATGAGCAGGGGCGACATCACAGCAGCCCCGTTTCGGCCAGCACGCGCCGCAGGTGCGCGTAGCCCTTGGTCGTGTAGGCCAGCGGGTTCGCCTTCACCGGGTCCTGCTCGGCTTCCAGCACCACCCAGCCCGCATAGCCCGGCAGCTCGCGGAACACCGCGGCGAAGTCGATCATGCCATCGCCCGGCACGGTGAACACGCCCGCCACGACGGCTTGCAGGAAGCTGCGGTCCTGCGCACGGCTTTCCGCCATCACCGCCGCCCGGATGTCCTTGGTGTGGACGTGGCTGATGCGGCTGCGATAGCGCCTGGCCAGCGCCACCGGGTCGGCGCCGGCGAACACCGCGTGGCCGGTGTCGAGCAGCAGGTGCACCTCCGGTCCGGTCGCCGCCATCAGCGCATCGATCTCGGCCTCGGCCTGCACCACCGTGCCCATATGGTGGTGGTAGACCAGCCGCACGCCCTCCGCGAGCGTGGCCGCCGCCACCTCGGTCATGCGCTGGCCGAACCGCTTCCAGCCGTCCGCCGGCAGCACCGGCCGCTGCGACAGCGGCCTGGCGACATTGCCGTGAATTGCGTTCGAGGTTTCGGCGAACACCAGCACGTTGCAGCCCATCGCCTTCAGCAGGTCGAGATGCGGGCGCAGCGCGCGCAGTTCGGCGTCGGCGTCGCGCAGCAGCAGTTCGCAGGAATACCAGCCGGATACGAACGCCAGCCCGAACGGCGCCAGCGCGGCCTTGAGCGCCGGGGCCTGGCGGGGGAACTTGTGCCCCATCTCCATGCCCACGAAGCCCACGCTGCTGGCTTCCTTGAGACAGGTTTCCAGCGGAATGTCGTCACCCAGCTCCAGCATGTCGTCGTTCGACCAGCAGATGGGATTGGCCCCGATGCGGACAGTCATGGGGATCTCCTTGAGACCTCGGTGAAACGTCAGTCGATCGCCGCGCGGCGCGCGGTGGCGTTCTCGTAGCGGGCGCGTGCCTCGGCCACCTGCGGGCGCGGAGAAACCTCGGGCACCGCCACGTCCCACCAGGCGCCGCCGGCCTCCGTGCTGGCGACAGCGTCGGTTTCGATGACGATGACATGCGTGCGCGCGCTCGACCGTGCCCGGGTCAGGGCGGCCTCGAGGTCGGCGATGCAGCCGACCTTCTCGGCGATCGTCCCGAGGCTGGCCGCGTGCGCGGCGAAATCCAGTTGCGGCAGCTCGGCGTGCAGCGTGTCGCCCAGCAGGTTGTTGAACCGCTCCCCGCCGGTCGCCTGCTGCAGGCGGTTGATGCAGCCGAAGCCGTGGTTGTCGAGCACCACCACGGTCAGCTTCTGGCCCAGCAGGATCGAGGTCGCCAGTTCCGAGTTCAGCATCATGTAGCTGCCGTCGCCGACCAGCACGATGACGTTGCGGTCAGGCAGGGCGAGCTTGGTGCCGATGCCGCCGGCGATCTCGTAGCCCATGCAGGAGAAGCCGTATTCCATGTGGTAGCCGAGCGGCTCCTCGGCGCGGAACAGCTTGTGCAGTTCGCCGGGCAGCCCGCCGGCGGCGTTGAGCACCACGTCGCCGGGCCGCAACTGGCGCTGCAGCGCGCCGATCACCTGCGCGTCGGAGGGCAGGCCGGTGTTGCTCGCCGCGGTGTAGTGGGCGGCCAGGTCCTCCCAGGCGGATTTTGCCTGCTCGGCGCGGGCGGTCCAGGCGGCGGGCGCCCGCCAGCCCTGCAGCGCCGCTTCCAGCGCTTCCAGGCCGACCAGCGCGTCGCCCACCAACGGGGCGCCGCCGTGCTTGGCGGCGTCGAACAGCTGCACGTTGAGCCCGATGATGCGCCGACCCGAGGCGGCGAACAGCGCGCGCGAGCCACTGGTGAAGTCCTGCAGCCTTGTGCCCACGGCGAGGATCACGTCGGCCTCGGCGGCCAGCGCGTTCGCCGCGCCGGTGCCGGTGACGCCGATGGCGCCCATGTTCATCGCATGCGAGGCGGGCAGGCAGGACTTGCCGGCCTGGGTCTCGCTCGCAGGCAGGCCGTGCGCGGCACAGAAGCGCGCCAGGGCGGCTTCGGCCTCGGCATAGAGCACGCCGCCGCCGGCAATCACCAACGGCCGCCTGGCGCCCCGCAGGAGGGCCGCGGCGTCGGCCAACTCGCGCTCGTCCGGCCGCAGCCGGCGCGCCCGCCACAGCTTCGGCGCGAAGAACTGCGCCGGATAGTCGGCCGCCTGGGTTTGCACGTCCTGGCAGAACGCCAGCGTCACCGGGCCGCACTCGGCCGGGTCGGTGAGCACCTGCATTGCCCGCTCGAAGGCCGGCACCACCTGTTCGGGCCGGGTGATGCGGTCGAAGTAGCGCGACACCGGGCGGAAGCAGTCGTTGGCCGAGAGCGTGCCGTCGCCGAACGCCTCGATCTGCTGCAGCACCGGGTCCGGCCGGCGGTTGGCGAACACGTCGCCGGGCAGCAGCAACACGGGCAGGCGATCGACATGCGCCACCGCGGCCGCGGTCA
>CAIMEK010000370.1 GCA_903839965.1 uncultured Acetobacteraceae bacterium
GCGGTAGTCGAAGAACAGCGTCTCGGCGCAGCGCTTGCCCTCGTCGTAGCAGGCGCGGGGGCCGAGCGGATTGACGCTGCCGCGGTAGTCCTCGCGCTGCGGATGCACTTCGGGGTCGCCGTAGACCTCCGAGGTGCTGGCCTGCAGCACCCTGGCCTTGATCCGCTTGGCCAGGCCCAGCATGTTGATGGCGCCGATGACGCTGGTCTTGGTGGTCTGCACCGGATCGAACTGGTAATGGATCGGCGAGGCCGGGCAGGCCAGGTTGTAGATTTCGTCCACCTCCACGTAGAGCGGGAACGTCACGTCGTGGCGCAGCAGCTCGAAATGCGGGTCGGCCAGCAGGGCCGCGATGTTGTCCTTGCGCCCGGTGAAGAAGTTGTCGACGCACAGCACGTCGTGGCCGCGCGCCAGCAGCGCGCCGCACAGATGCGAGCCGAGGAAGCCGGCGCCGCCGGTGACCAGCACGCGCCTTGTGTCCAGGGGAGCGAGGGTCATGCCGCGACGCCGATCATGGTGATTCGCATCCGCTAGCTGTAGCGCGGATCGGCGATAACCGCGATACGGTCCGCCGGCATGTCAAGTTCCTCCCCCACGATGCGGCTGCCCCGGCTGGTGTTCTTTCTGCTGCTCGGGCTGACCGCGGCGGGTCTGTGCGCCCTGTTGTGGCCGGTGCTGGCGGCGGGCGGGTGGACGCCCCTCAAGGCGCTGATTTTCGTGTGCTTCCTGGGCGTGGCGCCGTGGGTGGGGGTGTGCGTCGGCAATGCCGTGCCGGGGTTCCTGTTGCTGCTGCTGGCGCGCTGGCCGGCGCGGGCGGTGCTGCCGGTGGCGGGCGATTTCAGCCACGCGCCGATTGTGCTGCGCACGGCGTTGGCGGTGACGGTGCGCAACGAACGCATGGAGGCGGTGCTGCCGGCGCTCGGGCGGCTGCTCGAGGGGCTGGCGGCAGCGGGCGTGGCCGACCGGTTCGCCGGCTGCCTCCTCTCCGACACGTCCGACCCGGCGCTGGTGGCGGCGGAGGAAGCGGCGGTGGCGGCGTTTGCGCATCCGCTGCGCACTCGCCGGCGGGCGGACAATGCCGGGTTCAAGGCCGGCAACGTGATGGAGTTTCTCGACCGCCACGCCGAGGGGTTCGATTGCGCGGTGATGCTGGATGCCGATTCCGAGATGTCGGCCGCCGCCGTGCTGACGCTGGTGCGCATCATGCAGGCGGCGCCGGACATGGGCATCGTGCAGCACCTCACGGTGGGGCGGCCGGCCGAGGCGGCGTTCGCGCGGCTGTTCCAGTTCGGCATGCGGGCCGGCATGCGGGTGTGGGCCACGGGGCAGGCGTTCTGGCAGGGCGACGAGGGACCGTACTGGGGGCACAACGCCATCCTGCGCATCGCCCCGTTCCGGCAGCATTGCCGGCTGGAGCGGCTGGCGGACGGGTCGGAGATTTTGTCGCACGACCAGGTGGAGGCGGCGCGCATGCGGGCGGCGGGCTGGGGGGTGTGCGTGTGGGCCGAGGAGGCGGGTTCGCAGGAAGACAATCCGCCGGCGCTGCCGGAATTCCTGCATCGCGACGCCCGCTGGCTGGCCGGCAACCTGCAATACCGCCACCTGCTGGGGCTGCCCGGGTTCCGCCCGATGGGGCGGTGGCAACTGATGCAGGCCATAATGCTGTTCACCGGCGCGCCGCTGTACGTGGCGATGCTGGCGCTGGCGGCGCTGACGGCGGCGAGCGGCGGCTGGGCGGCGGGCGAGCGGGGGCAGGTGGCGGCGTTCAGCCTGGCCTGGATGTTTTGCATCTATAGCCCGAAGCTGCTGGGCTACGCGGAGGTGCTGGCCTCGCCTGCCCGCCGGGCCCGCTATGGCGGGGCGGGGCGGTTTGCCGCCGGGGCGGCGCTGGAGTTCGGCTTCACGCTGCTGCTGGATGCGGTGGCGCAGGTGCACAAGACGCTGGGCATGCTGCGGCTGGCGCTGGGCGCGCGGCCGGGCTGGCTGGCGCAGAACCGCGCGGCGCGCGGGGTGGGCTGGGGCGAGGCGGCGCGGATGTTCTGGCCGCATACGCTGTTCGGGCTGGCGGTGTTTGCCGGGTTCGCGGCCTGCTCCGGGTGGGCGGTGCTGTGGGCAGCGGTGTTCGCCGGCGGGCTGCCGGCGGCGATTCCGCTGGCCGTGGCGAGCGCCGCCCCCGGGGTTTCGGCGTGGCTGCGCGCGCGGGGCGTGGCGGCGGTGCCGGAGGAGGTGGGCGGCGCCGGTTATTAGATACGATAACGTAACATTGACGGCACGGTTATGCGCGGCTCAGGGGCGGCGCTTTTTTTCGACCGTCCAGGGGAGCGGCTGCAACGAGGCGGTCGGGGGGCGGCCTTGCAGCCAAGCCGGCAGCTGCTCGCGCCTGGGGGCGGGCAGCCGGGGACGGGTGCGGCGGAGGCGGGGCTGGCGCGGCTTGCGCCGCTTGGGGGGAAGGACGGCGATGCCGAGCATGCGGCGCAC
>CAIMEK010000371.1 GCA_903839965.1 uncultured Acetobacteraceae bacterium
CCTCGATCCACGAAGTCTACCGCACCCTGATCGAGGCGGCCGTGCTGGTGCTGATCGTCATCCTGCTGTTCCTGCAGGACTGGCGGGCGATGCTGGTGCCCGCCACCACCGTGCCGGTCACCATCATCGGCGCCTTTGCCGCGATGGCCGGCCTCGGGTTCACCATCAACCTCTCCACCCTGTTCGCCGTCATCCTGGCGATCGGCATCGTGGTGGACGATGCCATCATCGTGGTCGAAGGCGCGGCGCACAACATCGAACGCGGCCTGTCGCCGCACGACGCCTCCGCGCGGGCGATGGACGAACTGCTGGGCCCCATCATCGGCATCACCCTGGTGCTGATGTCGGTGTTCATCCCGGCCGCCTTCCTGCCGGGGCTGACCGGGCGGATGTATGCGCAGTTCGCCCTGGTCATCGCCGCCACCGCGTTGATCAGCGCCATCAACGCGGCGACCCTGAAACCAACGCAATGCGCCCTCTGGCTGCGCCAGCCGGTGCCGCCGGAACAACGCAACATCGTCTTCCGTGGCTTCAACGCGGTCTACAACCGCCTGGAGCGGCGCTACGGCCGACTGATCGGCGGCATGACGCGCCATGCCGGCCTGATGGTCGCGATTGCCCTCGCGCTGGTCGGGCTCGCCTTCTGGGGCGTCGCCCGCCTGCCGACGGCCTTCATCCCGACCGAGGACCAGGGCTACCTCGTGGTCGCGGTGCAGTTGCCGGACGGCGCCTCGCTGGAGCGCACGCGGGCGGCGCTTGCGGAGGTCTCCAAGCGCGCCCGCGTCGTGCCGGGTGTGGACCAGGTCATCGAGATCGCCGGCATTTCGGTACTCGATAACAACGCCTCCCTGTCCAGCGCCGGTGCCCTCTACGTCGTCCTGAAGGACTGGAGCGTGCGCGGCCGCGACCAGGGCCTGCTGCCGATCTACCTGAAACTGCAAGCCGACCTGGAAACGATCCCCGACGGCAGCGGCCTGGTGATCCCGCCGCCGCCGATCCAGGGCATCGGCAATGCGTCCGGCTTCACCATGCAGCTCGAGCTGCGCGATGGCAGCGTTGACTGGCAGAAGCTGCAGGCGATCACCCAGCGCGTCACCGCCGACGCCGAGAGCCAGAGCGCGGTGCAGCGCATCGCCTCGTCGTTCCGCGCGGAAGTGCCGCAGCTTGAGGTGGACGTTGACCGCGTCAAGGCGGAGACGATGCAGGTTTCCGTCGGTGACGTGTTCAACGTGCTCGTGGGCTATATCGGTTCCAGCTACGTCAACCAGTTCAACACGTTCGGGCGTACCTTCCAGGTCTATGTGCAGGCGGACGCGCGCTATCGCCTGCGCCCGCAGGATCTGGTGTCGCTTTACGTCCGCAGCGCCAGCGGCCAGATGGTGCCGCTCGGTGCGCTGGTGACGGTGCGTCCGGTCGTCGGTCCGGCCCTGATATCGCTCTACAACCTCTACCCGTCGGCCACCTTGATCGGTTTCCCGGCGCAGAACTTCAGTTCCGGCCAGGCGCTCGAGCTGATGGAAAGCATCGCCGCCCAGGTGCTGCCGACCGGCACCGGGTTCGACTGGACGGCTATGTCGTACCAGGAAAAGGCGGTCGGCGGACAGATCTACGTCGCATTCGGCCTCGCGCTGCTGCTCGTCTATCTTTGCCTCGCAGGCCAATACGAAAGCTGGATCGCACCGCTCTCGGTGCTGCTCAGCGTGCCGCTGGCGCTGATCGGACCGGGGCTGGTGCTGGGCGCCCTTGGTCTGGCGAACAACCTCTATACGCAGATCGGCATCATCCTGCTGATCGCGCTCGCGGCCAAGAACGCCATCCTGATCGTGGAGGTCGCGCGCGAGCAGCGGAGTGCCGGCCTGTCGATCCTGGATGCGGCCGTCGCCGCCGCGAGTGTCCGGTTCCGCCCGATCCTGATGACCTCCTTCGCCTTCATCCTCGGCGTGGCCCCGCTGGTCCTGTCCAGCGGCGCCGGGGCGGCGGCGCGCATTTCGCTGGGACTGGCCGTGCTCAGCGGCATGACCGCATCCACCTGCCTGACCATCCTGTTCGTGCCGTCCTTCTTCGTGCTTCTGCAGCGTTCCGAGGAACGTCTTCGCACGCGGGGCAGGGCACCCGTTCCCACGCTCGCCGGCTCTGCGGAGGACAAGACATAGAACGCACTCTGTTGCTGCTTTGCTGCATCGCCGCGGGGTGCTCGCAAGGCCGCGTTGAGACCGCCGCGGTCGCCGGATTCGAAGTCCGGCCTGCCCCGTCCCATGTGGTGATCACCGATTTTGCCATTACCCCGGACCAGGTGCGTCTCGATACCGACGTCGGTGCCGAGCTTCGGCGCGAGATGGCTTCGCAGCCTCCGTCGGCGGCGCAAATGCGGATTGCCCTGAGAGCGCAGCAAGCGCTGGCGGACAAGCTGGCCGATGCGCTCGGCAAGCAGATCGGCGAATTCGCGGTCTCGCAAGGCTGGATCCCCGCCAGCGCAGTGCACTGACACCGGCCGCACTGACCGACCAGTCCCAGGGATTCGGCACCGACCGAGGCGAGCGGCACGCGCCTCGTGCTGGCGGCCTGATCGATTCTGGTTTTCGAACCTGTCCTTGACGGGCGTGGCGGCCGGTGCTGCGCTATCGAAACCTTCGTCGGATGACAAGAGGAGCAACCATTGGCCGCCACCGTCGGCGCCTCGCCGCGCGTGATTTGTCTCGGACTCGCGGCGCTCGACCGTATCTGGCGCATCCCGGCGTTCGCGCCGGCGCCGCG
>CAIMEK010000372.1 GCA_903839965.1 uncultured Acetobacteraceae bacterium
CTCCCTCACCGCCGGCGGCGAAGCCCTGGCGGACGGGCGGCTGGTACCGACCTGGCGCGAGCAACTGGTGTGCGACTGCGAGGACCGGCTGTGCAACCGCCACCGCGCCCTGCTGCATTTTCTGCTCGCCACCGCCGGGCTGAGGAACTGGTCGCGGGTGCTGCTGTTCGGCCCGGCCAGCGCGGTCGACCGGCGCATCGCCGCCGCCGCCGGCAGCACCACCGCCATCCCCCGCCTCGGCTTCGCCCGCGCCGGCCCGCAGACCTGGCGACTCGCCGCGGACGATGCCGCGTTCCACCTTGCGGTGTCGGCGGACTACCTGCACCGCGTGCCGCCGCTGCAGCCGCTGCTCGGCGAGCTTCGCCGGGTGCTGCTGGCGGGCGGGCGACTGGTGTTCACCGTGCCGTTCCGCCATTGCGCCGCCCATAGCGTGACCGGGCTCGACGACCTGCCGCGCGTCGGCGGCCACCTGCCGACCGAGGCCGGCGGCGAAGTGCACGCCATCGGCTGGGACATCCTCGACATGCTGCGCGCGGCCGGCTTCGCGGCGGTGCGCGCGCACACCTACTGGTCCGACGAACTCGGCTATCTCGGCCCCGCCAACATGATATTCTCCGCGGTGGCCTAGCGTGCGAGCGTTTGCGGCGGCCACGTCGGCAAGCGTGAATCGCAGGCGCAAACAAAGATCGGGAGAGTGGCGATGAAGGTGGTGCGGGCCCGGGCGCCGTTGCGGCTCGGCCTGGCCGGTGGCGGCACCGACCTGAGCCCCTATTGCGACCTGCACGGCGGCGCGGTGCTGAACGCGACGATCGGTCGTTACGCCTACGCCTTCATCGAACCTTCCGATGACGGCACGGTGCAGTTCCTGGCACGCGACTTCGGCATCGAGGAGCACCTGCCCGCCGACCTCGGCGCCATCGCCGGCGCGCGGCTGGCCATTCCTGCCGGGGTCTACACCCGCATGGTGCGCGATTATTGCGGTGGTGTGCCGGTGCCGCTGAAGATCACCACCTATGTCGATGCTCCCGCCGGCTCGGGGCTTGGTTCGTCCTCCGCCCTGGTGGTCGCCCTGGTCGAGGCCTTCCGCACGCTTTTCGAATTGCCCCTCGGCCTCTACGACGTTGCTCACCTGGCCTTCGAGATCGAGCGCATCGACCTGGGCCTGGCCGGCGGCAAGCAGGACCAGTATGCCTCGGCGTTCGGCGGCGCCAACTTCATCGAGTTCCTCGCCGACGACCGCGTCATCGTCAACCCGCTGCGGGTGGCGCGCGGCTTTGCCAACGAGCTGGAAACCTCGCTGATCACCTGCTTCACCGGCCTGTCGCGCAGCTCCGGGCAGATCATCGCCGAACAGCAGCGGCGCATGCTGGCGCCCGTCGGCAATTCGATGGACAGCCTGCATCAGCTCAAGGCCGACGCCATCGAGATGAAGCAGGCGCTGCTGCGCGGCGAAATCCGCCACGTGGCGGAAATTCTCAACCGCTCCTGGCTGGCCAAGAAAAAGACCGCCGACGGCATCAGCACGGACGCCATCGAGCGCCTGCACGCCACCGCCATGGCGCACGGCGCCTGGGCCGGCAAGGTGTCCGGCGCCGGCGGCGGCGGGTTCCTGATGTTCATTGGGCCGCCGCAACACCGCGTCGGCCTGATCGCCGCCCTGAACGACGCCGGCGCCAACGCCAGCGCGGTGCACTTCACCGCCGAGGGCGCGGAGTCGTGGACGGTGCTGCACGAGTGAAGCAAGGGCGCAGCCGTTCAACCCGGTTGAATCTTGCGGGCGGTGTTCATCCTTCGACTTGCAATCGCGGGTCCAGCACGTCGCGCAACCCGTCTCCCAACAGGTTCATTCCGAGTGCCGCCAGGCTGATCGCCAGGCCGGGGAACAGCATGATCCACCATGCCTCGACCGCGTAGTCGCGGCCTTCGGCGATGATGTTGCCCCAGCTCGGCGTCGGCGGGGGCGCGCCGATGCCGAGGAAGCTCAGCGCCGCCTCGGCGAGGATCGCGTAGGCGAACACGAACGTCAGCTGCACCTGCAGCGACCCCATGCAGTTCGGCAGGATGTGCCGCACGATGATGCGGCAATTCCCGGCGCCGCAGGCACGCGCCGCTTGCACGTAGTCGAGTTCGCGCACGACCAGGGCGGTGGCACGCACGACCCGCGCGGTGCGTGGCATGTAGGCGATGGAGAGGGCGATGATGACGCTGTCCGCGTGCGGTCCCAGCGTTGCCCCGATACCGATGGCCAGGAGAATCGCCGGGAACGCCATCAGCGCGTCCATCACCCGCATCAGCACGCTGTCGAGGCGGCGAAACTGCGCCGCCACCAGGCCGATGATGCCGCCGAAGAACCCCGACAGGAAGGCGACCGCAAGGCCGATCCACAGCGACAGCCGCGCGCCGTAGAGCACGCGCGTCATCACGTCGCGGCCGAACATGTCGGTGCCGGCCAAGAACGCCCCGGATGGCGGGCGGAAGCGGAAGCGGATCCGCATGGCGGTGGGGTCCACATGCGTCAGCAACGGGGCCGCGAGTGCCGCCAGCGTTATCAGCCCGACGAGGGTCGCGCCGATCAGGAACGACTTGTGCCGCAGCAGCTTGCGCAGGGTTTGCACCCATCGCCGCGACACCGGCGGGTGCGCGGGCGCGTCAGTCATTGCGCACCCGCGGGTCGACGACCGTATAGAGCAAATCGATCAGGACGTTGATGATCACGAAGGTACAGCCGAACAGCAGCAGACAGCCTTGCACGAGCGGATAGTCGCGCACCAGGATCCCCTGCACGACCAGCCGCCCGATCCCGGGCAGCGCGAAAACCTGCTCGATGATGACCGAGCCGCCGATCAGCAGGCTCAGGATGATGCCCATCGCCGTGACGACGGGGATCAGCGCGTTGCGGAACGCGTGCTTCATGACCGCCAGCCACTCCGTCAGCCCCTTGGAACGCGCGGTCCGGACGAAGTCCTGGCCAAGCACTTCCAACATCGCCGAGCGCGTGGTCCGGGCCAGAAAGCCGATCTGAAACAAAGCGAGGATCACCGCCGGCTGGATCAACGCCGCGAGCCATGGCCAAAAACCCTCGGACAGCGGGACATAGCCGGAGGACGGCAACCATCCGAGCACCACACTGAACAGGACGACGGAGAGGATCGCGATCCAGAAGCTCGGCACCGAGACGCCGAGCAACGCGAGCAGCATCATGCCCTGATCCACCAGGGAGCCGCGGAAATACGCCGCCGTCACCCCGCAGGCCACGCCGACAGGCACGACGATCGCCATCGCGATCACGCTGAGCGACAGCGTGACGGGCAGCCGCTCGATGACGGCGGACACCACGCTCTGGTTCAGCACCAGCGAGGTGCCGAAATTCCCGTGCGCCAGCTGTGCCAGCCAGATAAGGAGCTGTTCGGCGATCGAACGATCGAGGCCGAGTTGTGCGCGGATGCGTTCGACCGCTTCCACCGGCGCGTCCGGACCGGCGATTACCACCGCCGGATCGCCGGGCAGCAGATGCATCAGGAAGAACGTCAGCACCGCGACAACCAGGATGACGGGCACCGCCCGGA
>CAIMEK010000373.1 GCA_903839965.1 uncultured Acetobacteraceae bacterium
ACGGCTCCTCATCGCCGCTCGGCAGCGCGAACAGTTCGCAGAGCACCGACAGCGATGCGCGATCCGGCGTGTGTGCGAGCGTCTCCTTCAAGCGGGTGGTCGGCGTGTGCAGCAGCTTGCTGATCATCGACGAGGTCAGCCGCTGCACCGCGTGCTGCTGCTCCGGCGTCAGTTCCGCCAACACGGAGGCCATGCGGTCGAGTTCGGCCAGCCGCACCGACTCGAAGGCGTGGTGCAGCGCGGCGATGACCGGGGCAGCCTCCAGACCGGCCTGCCACTGGCGCCAGCGTCCGACTTCCTGGGCGATGATCTCCTCCACCCGCGGCATCTCCGCCAGGCGCTGCCGCCGGTCCTGCGCGGTGACTTCCTGCAGGTCGTCGATATTGAAGAGACGCACGTTGGGCAGTGTGCCCGCTGCCGGATCGATGTCGCGGGGGACGGCGATGTCGATGAGGCACAGCGGTCGGTCTGCCCGTCCGGTCATGGCGCGCGCCACATCGTCGGCATGCAGGATGATGTGCGGCGCACTCGTCGAGCTGATAAGGATATCCACATCGCCCAGATACCGCTCCAACTCCGCGTAATGGATGGCCGCGCCGTGCAGGCGTGTGGCCAGTTCCTCCGCGTGGGCATAGGTGCGATTGGCGACGAAGATCGCGGTGGCGCCGCTGGCCGCCAGGTGGCGCGCCGTCACTTCCGACATTTTGCCGGCGCCCAACAGCAGGACCGAGGTCGCGTGCAAATCGTGAAAGAGCTCGTGGGCCAGTTCGACGGCGGCGCGGCCAATGGACAAGGCGCCCTCGCTGATGGTGGTTTCCGCCCGCGCGCGTTTGCCCGCCGCCACCGCTTGCTGAAAGCAGCCGGTGAGCTGCCGACCCGCGGTGCCGAGACCTTCGGCGATCTCCAGCGCTTCACGCACCTGGCCCAGCACCTGCATCTCCCCGATCACCAGTGAATCGAGCCCGCTGGCGACGCGGAAGAGATGGGTGACCGCCGCGTGGTCGGCATACTGATAAAGATGCGGCTGCAGGGCACTGCGCGAGAGTCCGGCGCGCTCGGCCAGGCAAGCGGCAATGTCCGCGGCGGGCACGCCCCAGGTGTAGATCTCCGTGCGGTTGCAGGTGCAGAGCACGACGACTTCCTCGATGCCCGGCAACGCAGCGATGCGGGTTTCGAAAGGTCCGAGGCTGGTGCGACCCAGGTAAAGACGTTCGCGCAGATCCACCGGCGCGGTCACGTAATTCAAGCCAATCAACTGTAAGGGCATGCCGTTATTCCGATGCGGGATGGCCATCCGGGAGCAGCGACGCCAACAACGCCGCCGCCGCCTGCTCCGCCGCCGTCGTCTCCCCGGCGCGCAGCGCGTCGAGCAGCGGCAAATCCAGCACGAGTTCCCAGGCAACGTGGCGCTGGGCGGGGGGGAGGCCGGCGGCAATCGCCGCGGGCTCCCACGTGCGGCGCAGCCGCCAGAGTAATTCTACCAGTTCTCCATATTCGTGACCATATTGCCGTTCCAGCGCTTCGCGCAGGCGACGTGACAGCGCCGGACTGGCGCCGCCGGTGGACACCGCGATGCGCAGCGCGCCG
>CAIMEK010000374.1 GCA_903839965.1 uncultured Acetobacteraceae bacterium
CAGAAGCTGCGCGGGTCGGGCTTCTTGCCGTTGTTGTACTCCGGCCCGTGCTGCGACCAGTTGGAGAACCGGCACTGGCTCAGGCAGCCCGTGCAGGCCGCCTGGTCGACGACGATCTCGCGCGCCTTCTCCGGGGTAACGAACACCAGCGTCGAATCGGGCGAACGCATCGCCTCGGTGAAGCCGGCCGCTTCCCAGCCGCGCACCTGCTCCAGGTCGACCTGCGTCAGGTAGACCAGGCGCTTGCGCGGGCCGACGCCGTATTCGGCCACATGCTCGCCGACCGGCTCGGTCGAATAGGCCACCTGCCGCTCGTTGCGTTCGCGCAACTCGCGGATGAAGCCGTTGTTCACCGCCGAGGAATAGAAGCCGGTCGGGCTGAAGTGGTTGAGGAACACATCGCCCTTCTTCAGCGTCAGCAGCCGCTGCTTCCAGGCGTCGCCGATCGGGCTCTCCCGGGTCAGCAGCGGGCGCGTGCCGAACTGGAACGCCACCGGCCCCAGCTCGGGATTGTCGATCCAGTCCTCCCACTCTTCCAGCCACCAGACGCCGCCGGCCATGATGATCGGCGTGTCGCCCAGGCCGAACTCGCGCATCAGCTTGCGCAGCGCCAGCACGCGCGGGAACGGATCCTCGGGCTTCTGGGGGTCCTCGCTGTTGGACAGCCCGTTATGGCCGCCGGCCAGCCAGGGGTCTTCGTAGACCACGCCGCCCAGCATCGTCGCCGCCTTGTGGAAGGCGCGCTTCCACAGCGCGCCGAAGGCCCGCGCCGAGGAGACGATGGGGTAGTAGTGGACATTGAAGCGCGCCGCGAGCTCGGCCAGCTTGTACGGCATGCCGGCGCCACAGGTAATGCCGTGCAGCAGGCCCCTGGCGCCTTCCAGCACCCCGGTGATCACCCGTTCGGAGCCACCCATTTCCCACATGACGTTGGCATGGATGCGACCCTTGCCGCCGGCGATGTCGTGCGCCCGCTGCAACTGGGCCAGGCCGCCGCGGATGCCGTAGGCCACCAGTTCGTCGTGGCGCTCCAGCCGGGTGCGGGCGGTGTAGATCTGCGGGATGATCCGCCCGTCCTCGTCGTAGCTGTCGGCGTTCACCGCACTGAGCGTGCCAGCACCGCCCTGGGAAGCCCAATGCCCCGCCGTGACGCCGTTCGAGATCGCCACGCCCTTGCCGCCTTCAACCAGCGGCAGCACGTCGACGCCGCCCATCCGGATCGCGTTGATTGCCTTCATGGCTCGCTCCTGCGCGGCGACGCCCTAGCCGGGAGCGCCGTCACGGTCCGTTCGTAAAAACCCGACCTCGCCCGCGGGAGCATGCCCGCGCGGGCGAAGTGCGGTCTTCAGCCGCCCGCCGCGTCGGGCACCGCGGGCTGCTCGCCCTGCCCGGGCTGCGCCTCGCCCCCGTTGTCGTGGCCGCCGCGCCCACCGCGATCGCCGCGGTCGCGTCCGCCGCCCTTGGGGCCAACCTTCTCGGTGATGTCCTCGCCGGTCGCCTGGTCCACCACGCGCATCGACAGCTTTACCTTGCCGCGGTCGTCGAAGCCCAGAACTTTCACCTTGACGACATCGCCCATGTTGACGACGTCGGTGGTCCGGTTGACGCGCCCCTGGGCAAGCTCGCTGATGTGCACCAGCCCGTCGCGCGAGCCGAGGAAGTTCACGAAGGCGCCGAACTCGGCGGTCTTCACCACCTTGCCCGTGTAGATCACGCCGATCTCGGGCTCGGCCACGATGCCGCGGATCCAGTCGATCGCCGCCTGCGCCTTGCTCATCTCGTTGGCGGCGATCTTCACCGTGCCGTCGTCCTCGATGTCGATCTTGGCGCCGGTCTGCTCGACGATCTCGCGGATCACCTTGCCGCCGGTGCCGATGATGTCGCGGATCTTGTCCTTGGGAATGCTGATCACGGTGATCCGCGGCGCCGTCGCCGCCACGTCCGAGCGTGCCCCGGTCAGCGCCTTGGCCATCTCGCCCAGGATGTGCAGCCGGCCCTCGTGCGCCTGCGCCAGCGCCACCTGCATGATCTCCGGCGTGATCGAGGTGATCTTGATGTCCATCTGCAGGGCGGTGACGCCATGCTCGGTGCCGGCCACCTTGAAGTCCATGTCGCCGAGATGGTCCTCGTCGCCCAGGATGTCGGTGAGCACCGCGTAGCCGCGGTCCTCCTTGATCAGGCCCATGGCGATGCCGGCGCAGGGGTTCTTCAGCGGCACCCCCGCATCCATCAGCGCCAGCGACGAGCCGCACACCGTCGCCATCGACGACGAGCCGTTGCTCTCGGTGATCTCGCTGACCACGCGCAACGTGTAGGGGAACTGCTCCTTGGTCGGCAGCAGCGGATGGATGGCGCGCCAGGCCAGCTTGCCGTGGCCAACTTCGCGCCGGCCCGGGCTGCCCATGCGGCCGGTCTCGCCCACCGAGTACGGAGGGAAGTTGTAGTGCAGCATGAAGTGCTCGCGGTAGTCGCCGCCGAGCGCGTCGATCATCTGCTCGTCCTGCGCGGTGCCCAGCGTGGCGACCACGAAGGCCTGCGTCTCGCCGCGGGTGAACAGCGCACTGCCATGCGCGCGCGGCAGCACGCCGACCTCGCCGATGATCGGCCG
>CAIMEK010000375.1 GCA_903839965.1 uncultured Acetobacteraceae bacterium
CGTCCTCGAACACGGTGAGTTTGCTGAGCAGCACGACGGCCTGCAGCGTGTCCAGCCGGCCGTTCATGCCGGTGCGCAGCACCTCGTAGCGCGTGGTGCCTTCGCCGTGGGTGCGCAGCGAGCGGTAGAGTGCCGCGCGGTCGGCGCTTTCGGTGAACAGCGCGCCGCCGTCGCCGTAGGCGCCGAGCGGTTTGGAGGGAAAGAAACTCGTTGCGGTGGCATCCGCGGCTTTCCCCAGCCGGGTCCCCTGCAGCGACGCCCCAAAACTCTGGGCGCAGTCGTCCAGCGTGTACAGGCCCTCGGCGGCGGCGATGGCGTTGAGCGCCGGCCAGTCGGCCGGTTGGCCGAACAGGTCGACGCCGATCACCGCCCGCGGCCGCAGCCGGCCGCCGCGCCGCACTTCGGCGATGCGTGTGGACAGGTGGGCGGGGTCGATCTGGAAGGTCTGCGGATCGACATCGACGAACACCGGCGTGGCGCCCAGCACCAGCGGCACCTCGGCGGTCGCGGTGTAGGTGAAGGCGGGCAGGAACACCGCGTCGCCGCGGCCGATGCCTTCGGCCATCAGGGCGATCTGGAGCGCATCGGTGCCGGAGGACACCGCGACGCAGTGGGTGGCCCCGCAAAACGCCGCGAGCGCGGCCTCGAGCTGGCCCACTTCCGGCCCGAGGATGAACTGGCAATGTGCCAGCACCGCGTCCAGCCGCGGCCGCAGATCGGCCGCGATGCGTGCCTGCTGCGCCTTGAGGTCGAGGAACGGGATGGGCCGCGATGTCATGGCAGGGTCCTCATGTGCGGGCCGGGTCGACGCGTCCCCGGGAGGTCGCCGCGCCGTCCGGGTTGTGCTGGAACTCGGGCACCAGCCGCGCCAGCAGGGAGAGCGCCAGCCCGGCGTTGCCGCCGCGGCAGGCCGCCGCGATCTCGTCGATGGCCCGCCCGACGATGGCGGGGTCGGCGGTGCGGGGGGTCGCCATCAGCAGGCCGGGATGCTCGGTCGGCGTGGCGGGCTCGCGGCCGTGGAACAGTTCCTCGAACAGCTTTTCGCCCGGTCGCAGGCCGGTGAAGCGGATTTCGACGTCGATATCGGGGCGCAGGCCGGCGAGGCGGACCATCTGGCGGGCGAGATCGACGATCTTCACCGGCTCGCCCATGTCGAGCACGAAAATCCCGCCATTGGGCGGCGCGGCATCGCCGCTGCCCACCACGCTGGCCTCCAGCACCAGGCCGACCGCCTCGCGCACGGTCATGAAGTAGCGCCGCATGTCGGGGTGGGTCACGGTCAGCGGGCCGCCGCGCGCCAGCTGGCGCTGGAACAGCGGCACCACGCTGCCGGTGCTGCCCAGCACGTTGCCGAACCGCACGGTGACGCAGCGCATGCCGCCGGCCGGGCCGCGGGCGGCGATGTCGAGCCCCTGGCAGTACATCTCGGCCAGCCGCTTGGAGGCGCCCATCAGCGACGAGGGGTTCACCGCCTTGTCGGTGGAAATCAGCACCATCGCCAGCGCCCCGGCCGCGCGCGCGGCGTCGGCGACGTTGCGGGTACCGGCGGCGTTGGTGAGCAGGCCCTCCAGCGGGTTCGCCTCCACCATCGGCACGTGCTTCAGCGCGGCGGCGTGGAACACCAGGTCGGGGCTCACCTCGGCCAGCAGCGAGCGGATGCGCCCCTCGTCGCGGATATCGGCGATCACCGGGCGGCGCGGCACGGCGGGATGGCTGTCGGCCAGTTCGATGTCGATCTGCCAGAGCGCGTATTCGCCGTTGTCCAGCAGCACCAGCAGTTCGGGGCCGAGGGCCGCCACCTGGCGGGCCAGTTCGCTGCCGATGGTGCCGCCGGCGCCGGTCACCAGCACGCGCCGCCCCTGCACCAGCCGCGCCATGCCCTCGCGGTCGAGCGGCACCTGCGGGCGGTTCAGCAGGTCCTCGATGGCCACCGGGCGCAGCTCGAGGCGGGCGCTGCCGGGGGCGGTATTGTCGAGCGTGGTCAGTTGCGGGGCGCGGGCGATGCGGATGCCTTCGTGATCGGCCGCCTCCATGAGGGCGGACAGCCGTTCGCCGGCCAGTTCGGGATCGGTCAGCACCAGCACCGACGGCAGCCGCCCGGTGGTCCGCAGGCCGGCCAGCACCTCGGCGGCATCGGTGACGCCGCCCAGAATCGGCAGCCCGCCGATGCGCCGACCCGTCTGCGCCTGACCCAGCGACAGCAGCCCGATCACCCGGTAGGGCGTGCGCCGGTCCGCCCCGAGGGCGCGGATGAACAGGTCGGAGCCCTCGCCGGCGCCCACCAGCAGCACGGGCTGGGTTTCCCGCCCGTCCTGCGGCGCCCGGCTTTCCTGCATCAGCCGGTAGGCGATGCGCGGCACCGCCAGCAGCACCATCAGCACCAGGGCGTGCAGGGCGGGAAAGGCCGGGCTGGGGAAGGGCAGGCCCGCCTCGTGCAGGGCCACCGGGAAAATCGCGGCCGCGGCGATCGCGGCGGCGCCGACGCCAAGCAGGTCGCCGGCGCCGGCGAAGCGCCAGTACTGGGTGGACAGGCGGAACGGCAGCCCGGCCAGCAGCAGCGCGGCGGCGCCCCAGGCGATGGTCCAAAGCGGGGTGAGGGGATCGGCGGCGGGATCGGCCAGCCAGTGGGCGAGCGGCACCGCCACCGCGGCCAGCACGGCGTCCACCCCGACGTTCAGGGCGATGCGAATCAGGGCTGGGCGTGCGGCCATGCCGGGGTCATAACGCATCAATCGACCGGGGTCATCGTCCCGCCATGCAGGGCGGGGTTTCACGGCGCGGCCCCGGGCGACTAAACCGAGGCTTCATGACCCTCGCCGCCCTGTTCCGTCATTTGTTGTTCGCCGCCGGCATCGCCATGGTCTCGGCGGTGGTGGTGCGTGCGATGATCAATGCGCGGGTGATGGACCTGCCGAACGACCGCTCCTCGCACGCCGTGCCGACGCCGCGCGGCGGCGGCCTGGGCATCGTGGTCGGCTTTCTGCTAGGCATCGCGGTGCTGTACGGCTTCGCCGCGTTCGCCCGGCTGGCGGACCCGTATTTCCGCGCCGTCATCCTGGCCTCGATCGCCATCGCGGCGGTCGGCTTCGTCGACGACCTGCGGGACTGGCCGTTCGTGGTGAAGCTGGCGGCCCAGGTGGCGGCGGCGCTGGCGGCGGTGGGCAGCGGGCTGTTCGTTGCGGTGTTCCGCGTGCCGATCATCGGGGCGGTGGACGTGGGCGCCTTCTGGGGTGCGGCGGTGACGGTGGCGTGGATTCTGTTCGCCACCAATGCGATGAATTTCATCGACGGGCTGAACGGGCTGGCGGCCGGCACCGCCCTGGTGGCCTGTGCGTTCCTGGCGGTGATCGCCGCCGGGCAGGGCGCCTGGTTCGTCTATTTCGCCGCCCTGCTGCTGGGGGCCGGCATCGCCGGATTCCTGCCGTTCAATTTCCCGCGCGCGCGCATTTTCATGGGCGACGTCGGCAGCCAGTTCTGCGGCTTCGTGCTGGCGGTGCTGGGGGTGGCGGCAAGCCGGTTCGATACCGTGGAAATGTCGTTCCTGCTGGTGCCGATGCTGCTCGCCGGCGTGCTCTACGACGTGGCCTTCACCCTGGTGCGCCGCACGCTGGCCGGCGAGCGGCTGACCGAGGCGCATCGCGGCCATCTCTACCAGGTGGCGCAGCGCTCCGGCATGGACGCGCGCCTGGTGGCGGTGCTGCATTGGGGATTCGCGGCGCTGGGCGGGCTGGCGTGCTTCGCCTTCATCGGCGCACCCACGCCGGTCAAGCCGTGGCTGCCGGTTGCCCTGCTGTTGCCGCAACTGGCCTGGACGATGCTGGTGACGTCATTGGCCCGCCGGGCCGGCATCGGGCGATGGTGAGGCGGGCGATGGCGCAACGTATCCTCAATGCACTGCCAACGGAGGCCGGAATGTCTGTTCTGCGTGTCGCCTGCCTGCTTGCCGCGCTGGCCCCCGGCGCGGCGCTGGCCCAGCCCGGGCAGCCGAACCCATCGTTCGCGCTGGAGAACCGGGCCGGCGTTGCCATCCGCGAATTCTTCGCCACCCCGGCCGGGCGGACCAACTGGGGACGCGACCGGCTGGACGGCAAGGGGCTGGCGGCGGGTGCGAAGGTGAACTTCCGCCTGCCGGCCGACGGCAACTGCATCTACGACCTGCGCGTGGTGTTCGCCGATGGCCGCACCGAGGACCGGCGCGGGCAGAACACCTGCCAGATCAAGGACGTGGCGGTGGGCGAAGCCGCCGCCGCCGGCGGCGCGGCGAAATCCTTCCGGCTGGTCAACCACGGCACCGCGCCGGTGGTGGAGATCTCCGTCCGCCCGCGCGGGGCCGACAAATGGGCGCCCGACCACCTGCCGGCGGGCCCCATCCGGCCGGGCGCGCAGCGCGCCATAAACCTGC
The DNA here is from genome assembly GCA_903839965.1 of uncultured Acetobacteraceae bacterium. GTDB lineage: Bacteria > Pseudomonadota > Alphaproteobacteria > Acetobacterales > Acetobacteraceae > Rhodovastum. Next base: position 4,403 of record CAIMEK010000375.1, read on the forward strand.
CGCCGGGCGGACAGTGCGTCTACGACCTGCGGGTGGCCTTCGAGGGGGGGAAAACGCGCGAGAAGCTCGCCGCCGACCTGTGCAAGACGCCTGACCAGGCCGTTCAGTAGGCGGCTTTCCTTCGCTCAGGCCTTGGAATGCTTCGGCTCTGGTGAGGATGTTCTTGCGCGAGGGCGCAGCGCTGCGTTGAACGGGCACCCGCGGCGTCCGCTTCGCCAGCTCTTGCGATCGGCCGGTTACTGTCTCCGCCAGTCGCGAGCGTTGATCGTTTCAGACTGATCGAAACCATCCAGGCATTCATCTTCCGGCTGGATCAATTCGACTTTACCACGGCGCAAACAGCAACAACGGCGCCGCGGTCTGGCGGCGCCGTTGCTGCTACCGAAGCAAAGTGAAAGCGTTGACCGCCTTCATTCAGGCGGTGTTGCAGGCGAGCGCAGGCGCGACGGGCGCGGCGTTGCAGCCGCGCCGGCCGCTTCAGCCGTTGGCGACCCGGCGCGAGGCGGTGGCCGACTCGCTGCCGCCGGACTTCTTGGCGACGTTCGCGGCTTCGGTCATGATGGTGCGCAGATCACGCAGGAAGGCGGTGCCCTTGAGGGTGCGCTGCACCAGCACGCTGCGGCGATCCATCGGGTCCACCTTGCGGCGGGCCAGGTCGAGTTCGCCCAGGCGGTCGAGCGCCCGGGTGATCGCCGGCTTGGAGACGTTCAGGTCGGCGGCCAGGCCACGCACGGTGTGCGCCCCGTCCTGCAAGTAGCAGGTCAGGAACACGCCGAGCTGGCGTGCCGACAGGTCCGGCCCGTCACGTCGCACAAGCGCCACGACCGTATCGCGGAGGATGCCGACCAACTGGTCGGCTGACGGTGAAGAAGTTGCCATGATGATGTCCTTTCACTTTCCCCGGCGGATGGAGTCCGCCTTGTTGGTAGCCGCGGTAGCGAGCCCGGCTGGCCCCGTGCCGTCCCGTCGACGCTGCGACTCGAGACGGTCGGCAGACCACGGACCCTACGCCCTCAAATCAATGCATGATAATCCCGATTACGTTACCGGGCTGTTTCGGTCGCCTTGCATTACGATCATTTTACTTTCGATGGCCGAACATACCGCCCGGATCGCCTGCGCCTCGCCGCCTTCCGGGCGGCCGGAGCGATCGGCGTCGTTCCAGGCGTAGATGTCGAGATGGGCCCAAGGCGTGTTCGGTGCAAGGAAGCGCCGCATGAACAATGCCGCAACGACGGCGCCGGCAAACGGTTTCGACGAGACGTTATTGAGGTCCGCCACACGGCTGTCGAGCCAGCTGTCGTAACCGTCCCACAACGGCAGCCGCCACATCGGGTCGTCCCGGTCCCGCCCGGCCTGCAGCAGGCGCGCGGCCCAGTCTTCGTCGGTGGCGAACAGCACCGGCAGGTCCGGCCCCACGGCCACCCGCGCCGCCCCGGTCAGGGTGGCGCAGTCGAGCAACAGGTCCGGGTGCTCGTCCGAGGCCTCGGCCAGCAGGTCGCATAGCACCAGCCTTCCCTCGGCGTCGGTATTGCCGATCTCCACGGTCAGCCCGCGCCGCGTCCGCACCACATCGAGCGGGCGCATCGCATGGCCGGACAGGCTGTTCTCGACGCAACCCAGGCGCACCGCCAGCCGGATCGGCAGGTCGGCCTGCATGAGAATGCGGGCGATGCCCAGCACGGTGGCGGCGCCGGCCATGTCCTTCTTCATCCGCAACATGCTCGCCGCCGGCTTGAGGTCGTAGCCGCCGGAATCGAAGCAGACCCCCTTGCCGCACAGCGAAACCAGCGGGCTCGCGGGGCCGGCCGCGCTGCCGCGCCAGGTGAAGCCGGCCACCACGGGCGCCCGCTCCGAGCCGCGCCCGACCGCGGCGACGGTGGGGTAGCTGGCGGTCAGGGCGTCGCCCTCGATGCGGAACGGCGTGGCGCCGTAGTGCAGGGCGAGTTCCACCGCCGCGGCGGCCAGTTCGGACGGGCCGAGCAGGTTCGACGGCGTATTCACCAGGTCGCGCACCATCCAGGTTGCGGCGGCCTCGCTGAGGGCGCGCTCCTGGCCGGACACCGCGAGGGTGGCCGGGGCGCGCGGCGCGCGCTTCAACCGGTCGTACCGATAGGCGCCGAGCAGGAAACCGAGCGTTGCGCCGGCCGGATCGAAGTCGCCCGGCTCGATCCGCCACGCGCCGGCGCTCGGCAGCTTGTTGGCCAGGTCGCCGAAGGCGAAGGGAGAGTGGTCGGCGCCCAGCCCCAGCACCGCCCCGGCGACGCCGTCGCCGCCGGGCAGCAGCAGCAGTTCAAGCGCCTGTGCCGCGAAACCGGCGCCGCGCACCCAGTCGGCCTGGGCCTGCGGCAGCGCCGCCAGCAACGCGCCAAGCCCGGCCGGGCGGACGGCGTGAACGGGCCGGGCGGACGAACAGTCCGCGACGACTGGCAAGCTCCGGTCGAGCATGGCTGGGGGATCTTTCCATGAACAGGCGCAGGATTGCATCTGTGGTGGAACGTTGCTCAGTCACGATAGTATCGCCGCGCTTCCGTTGCAATCCCGAATCGGAGCATCAGCCCGGGACGAACGCGACGTGGAGGGCCGCCACGTGAAGGCCCACGGCCACCAGCACCAGCGTGTGCCAAACCGGGGTGTGGTACTTGAGGCCGCGGCGCGTGTAGATCACCGCCCCCAGCGAGTACACCACGCCGCCGCCCACCAGCAGTTGCAGCGACGCCGCCGGCAGCAGCCGCACCAGCGGGCCGATCATGCTCAGCACCGCCCAGCCCATGCAGAGGTAGAGCGCCAGCGACAACCGCTCGAAACGACGCGGGTAGATCAGCTTCAGGGCGATTCCGACCGCCGCCAGCGCCCAGACGGTGGCGCACAGCGCCACCCCGCCGGGCGGCAGCAGCACGTTCAGCGCAAACGGGGTGTAGGTGCCGGCGATCATGACGTAGATCATCGCGTGGTCGGCGCGGCGGAGCAGTTCCTTGGCCCGGCTGGGCCGGGTGAGGTGATAGGCGGCGGAGGTGCCCAGCATGCCGATCAGTCCGACCGCATAGACCGCCAGCGAGGCGATCAGCCCGGTGCTGGCGGCACGCCACACGTCGACCAGCAACCAGCCGGCGGCAACCACCGCGGCGGGCGGGCCGACGACATGCACGGCGACATCGAGGCCGCGTTCGGCACGGGTGTAGGTCGGGAAACCGTGTTCGGCCTGTGTCATGGGACAATCCCCGGAGGATGGTCGGGGCAGGCCTGGCGAACCGCTGGGGTCGTTGTCGGAGGGCGGCCCGCGGGCGTTATCGGCGTGCCTTGGCGGCGGGCGGTGGTGTCCAGGGGCTGGCCCCTGCCGCAAGCTGGCTTTCCCGGATGATCCGTTCGTGGCCGTCGCTTACGTTCTTGACCCGGTACTGGAATCCGCCGGCCTCCAGCGGCAACTGCCGGACGATCCGGTAGGTTCCGCGTGGCACGTTGAAATCCATCGCGCTCGGCAGGAAGCTGACTTCCTGTCCGACCGTGAATTTGTGACGGGGCATGTGTTTCTCCGAAAGAAACGGCGCCGCCGGCTGGCGGCGCCGTCGTAGTCGTCGCGCGTCAGCCAGCCTGCAGGTTTTCTGCCGACATCTTCCCCTGCTGGCCACGCTGCAGTTCGTACTTCACCTTCTGACCTTCGTTCAACCGGCCGAGGCCCGCCTTTTCGACAGCCGAGATGTGTACGAACACGTCCTTTGAGCCGTCGTCAGGCTGGATGAAGCCGTAACCCTTCTGCGCGTTGAACCACTTAACAGTGCCTGAAGCCATTCGTCTCACTCCGAAGGCCGGCGGCCCGCACCGTGCGGGCCGAATTACTTCTCGCTGGGGGAGCGTCGAATGCGACAGCGCGCAAGGCACGAGCAGCCCGATGGAAAAGCGCCGTCATATAGATATGGGCCCTTTTTTTAAGCTTTGCGAGAGGCTGAAAGGGCAAATCTTCGGATGTTACCGCCCATTCTCTCTCAACCCAGGGCTTTGGAGGCCTTTTCGTAGGTCAACCGGCTGAGATTCGGTGCCGCCAGGATACGTTCCAGCTCGCTGCGCATCAGCGCCCGCCGCCCGGCGTCCTGGCGGCGCCAGTTGCCCAGCGGCCCGGCCAGCCGCGAGGCGGTCTGCGCGTTCGAGCCGTCCAGCGCGATCACCATATCGGCCAGGAACCGGTAGCCGGCGCCGTCGGCGACATGGAAACGCACCTGGTTGGCGGCAAAGGCGCCGACCAGCGAACGCACCCGGTTGGGGTTGCGACGGTCGAAATCGGCATGCCGCGCCAGCGCCAACACGTCCGCGACGGTCTGCGGCCGGGGCGAGCCGGCCTGGATGCTGAACCATTTATCGAGCACCAGGTCGTCGCCGCGCCAGCGGGCGTAGAAGGCGGCCAGCGCCGCCTCGCGGTGAGGGCCGTCGGCGGCCGCCAGCACCGCGAGCGCCGCCAATTGGTCGGTCATGTTGGTGGCGGCGTCGAACTGTGCGCGCGCCAGGGCGACACCCTCGGCGCCGGCGGCCGCCAGATAGGCCAGGGCGGCATTGCGCAGCGCCCGCCGCCCGATCGCCTCGGCGTCGATCCGGTATTCCCCCGGATCGGCCAGCCCGGCATAGGCCGCGCGCAGGGCGGGCCCCAGCCGGCGGCCGAGTTCGCCGCGCACGAACTGGCGGGCGGCGTGGATGGCGTCCGGATCGACCACCTCCATCTGGTCGGCGATGAAGGCCTCGGACGGCAGCGCCAGGGCTTCCGCCGCGAATTGCCGGTCCGCCGCCGCTCCCGCCAACAGCGCCGCGGCCGCCTCGATGAGCCCCTCGTCCATGGCGAATGCACGGCCCGCCGCCACCAGGTCCAGCAGTACCGCGGTGGCGTAGCGCTGGCCGGATTCCCAGCGGACGAAGCTATCGGTGTCGTGGGTGGCCAGGAACCGCAGGCGCTCGCGCGAAACGCCGGTGAGCTTGACGGGCGCGGAGAAGCCGCGCAGCAGCGAGGCCACCGGCGGGGCCGGCACGTCCTCGAAGGTGAAGGTTTGTTCCGCCGCATCGAGCAGCAGCAGGCGGGTGCCGGCAATCGCCTGTGCCTGGCCGGCGAGCCGGGTGGGCAGTTCATGCCCGTCCGGGGCGAGCAGGCCCATGGCAAGCGGGATGGGCAGCGGCCGCTTGGTCGGCTGCCCCGGGGTCGGCCGGGTGACCTGTTTCAGGGTAAGAATAAAACGCTGCGCCGCAGGATCATAATGGTCCGAGGCGGTCACTTCCGGCGTGCCGGCCTGGGCGTACCAGGCCAGGAACGGCGACAGGTCCACCCCGGCACCGTCGCTGATGGCGTGAACAAATTCCTCGATGGTGACGGCCTGGTTGTCGTGGCGGGCGATGTAGCAGTCCATGCCGCGGCGGAACCCCCCGGCGCCGAGCACGCGGTGCAGCATGCGGCAGATCTCCGCCCCCTTCTCGTAGACGGTGGGCGTGTAGAAATTGTCGATGGCGATATAGCTGTCCGGTCGCACCGGGTGGGCGAGCGGGCCGTCGTCCTCGGGGAACTGGGCGGCGCGCAGGCGGCGGACGTCGGCGATGCGCTTGACCGCGGGGCTGCCCATGTCGGCGCCGAACTGCTGGTCGCGGAAGACGGTGAGCCCTTCCTTGAGCGAGAGCTGGAACCAGTCGCGGCAGGTCACGCGGTTGCCGGTCCAGTTGTGGAAATACTCGTGGGCGATGACGCGTTCGATGTTCTCGTAGTCGGCGTCGGTGGCGGTTTCCGGCCGGGCGAGGACGTATTTGGTATTGAAAACGTTCAGACCCTTGTTCTCCATCGCGCCCATGTTGAAGTCCGACACGGCGGCGATGTTGAAGACGTCGAGGTCGTATTCGAGGCCGAAGACGCGTTCGTCCCAGGCCATGCTTTGCTTCAGCGCGTGCATGGCGTGCCCGCAGCCGGCCTCGTCGCCCCGGCGCACCCAGATAGCGAGCTGCACCTCGCGGCCGGAGCGGGTGACGAAGCGGTCGCGCACCGCGACGAGGTCGCCGGCGACCAGGGCGAACAGGTAGCAGGGTTTCGGGTGGGGATCGGTCCAGGTGGCGTAACGGCGGCCGTCCGGCAAGGCGCCTTCGGCGCCGGGATTGCCGTTGGACAGCAGGATGCTGTTCGTTGCGTCGGCGACGATGGTGGTGGTGTAGCGCGCCATCACGTCGGGGCGGTCGGGAAAGTAGGAAATGCGGCGGAAGCCTTCGGCCTCACACTGGGTGAAGTACGCCCCCCCGGAGGTGTATAGGCCGGAGAGTTCGGAGTTGGCGGCCGGCGCGATGCGGGTGGTTATTTCGAGGCTGCAGGCCTCGGGCAGGTCGGGGATGGTGAGGCCGTCCGGGGTGAGGGTGTACTGGTTGGCACCGAGCGGGGCACCGTCGAGGCGCAGGCCGACCAGGGTCAGGGCTTCGCCGTCCAGGTGCAACGGGGCGGTGGGGTGGTTGCGGCGCAGCGCCAGTTTGGCGTGCACCAGGGTGGCGTCGGGATCGAGTTCGAAGCGCAGGTCGACGGTATCGACCAGGAAGGCGGGCGGCGCGTAGTCGAGGCGGCGGGTTTCCGTGGGCTTCGCGTCGGTCATGGCGGGTCCGGTCTCCGGTTCGTGCGTGCATATCGGACCGGAGAGCGCGCAAGAAAAGGAGCGGGTTCCAAGGGCCCCTCGGCCCTTGGCAGGTCCAGGGCAGCGCCCTGGCCTTGCTTACTTGTCTTGTGCCGGCAGCCAGACCGAGAAGGTCGATCCTTTGCCCTCTTCGCTCTCCATGGCGAGCACCCCGCGGTGCCGGCTGACGATGTGTTTCACGATTGCCAGCCCCAGCCCGGTGCCGCCCGCCTTGCGTGAGCGGCCGGTATCGACGCGGTAGAACCGCTCGGTCAGGCGCGGCACGTGCTGCCTGGGGATGCCCGGGCCGTCGTCGACAATCGAGAGCAGCACCCCCGGCCGCGACGGCCAGCGGCCGCCGGTCGGCGCCGGCGCCACCGCCACCTGCACCCGGCCACCCTCGCGGCCGTATTTCAGGGCGTTGTCGATCAGGTTCTGCAGCACCTGCGCGATCTGGTCCTCGTCGGCGATCGTCGGCGGCAGGTTTTCGGCCACCTGCAGATCGAGCGTCATGGCGCGTGCCGTGGCCACCGGGCCGAAGCCGGCCACCACGCGCCCGGCCAGCGCGCCGAGGTCGACGCGGTCGGCCGGGGCCAGGTGTTCGTTCAGTTCGATGCGCGACAGGCTCAGCAGGTCGTCGATCAGCCGGTTCATCCGGGCGGCCTGCTCGGCCATGATGGCGAGGAAGCGGCGCTGCGCGGGCACATCGTCGGCGGCCGGGCCGAGCAACGTGTCGATGAAGCCGATCAGCCCGGCCAGCGGGGTGCGCAGTTCGTGGCTGGCGTTGGCGACGAAATCGGCGCGCATGCGCTCCACCGCGCGCTCGCGGGTACGGTCGGACAGCACCAGGATGGCGCAGGCGCCGTCGGGCAGCGGCGGGTCCATGAGAATGACCGCCGCGTGCACCTCGCGCGCCACCGGCACGGGCACGCTGAGGTCGGCGGTCTGCGGGGCGCCGGTGGCGAAGGCGCGGTCGATGGCCGAGCGCATGCCGGGATGGCGCAGCACGGCCGGGATGTCGGCGCCGAAGGCAGCGCGCGCGGCGGCGTTGGCGCGGCGCGGCTTGCGGTCCTCGCCGAGCACCAGCAGCGGGTCGGGCAGCGCCTCGATGATCGCCTCGTTGGCGCGTAGCAGGCGGCCAACCTCGGCGGCGCGGGCGGCGAGCGTGCGGGCCAGCCGTTCGATGGCCAGCGCCACCCGCTCCACCGGCGCGAGCAGCGGGGCGGCGGCGGCTTCGGTTGTCGCGGCGGGGTTCTCCAGCGCGGCGTGGCGCAGCGTTTCGGCCAGGTGGTGCAGGTCGCGGGCGAGCACCGCGCCCAGCGCGAACGCCGCCAGCACGGTGGCCGCGAGCGCTGCCAGCGCCGGCCAGGGCGCCGCCGACCCGGTGGCCAGCAGCACCAGCAGGGCTGCGGAGGGCACCGCGGCGATGGCGCCGGCGGCGCCGAAGAGCACGCCTCGGCGCATGGCCGATTTCCTCAGATGCCGGGCGCGGTGATCGAATCGGGGGCCGGTTCGCGCACGGTCGGCCCGCCGCGGTTGATCTCGAACACGGCCAAGCCGCGCCGCACCGTGCCGTCGGTCAGCAGGGCGAGCAGCCCGTCGACGCCGGCGAAGCCTTCGGGCCGGCACAGGGCGGCGAAGGAGAAGCCGCCTTCCTGCGCCGCCACGCGGCCGATTGCCGCGGCGTCGTAGGCGAAGTCCGCCGGGCCCGGAGGGGCAGCGGAGTTTTTGGTCGTGTAGGCGCTCTCGAAGCTGGCGCGCGCGGCGGGGTCGGGCGCGGCATACCAGGCGCCGTTGAGGTCGGCCCCGGAGCGGGCCGCCGGCGCCGCCCAGAGCGCCGGACCCATCACCTGCACGGTGGGCGCGTCGATGTCGTAGTAGGCCAGGAAGCTGGCCAGCCAGGCCAGGCGGTCGCCGGTCTCGGCCACCAGCAGCGAGTCGAAGGGCGGTGGCGGGATTGCCTCGCGCGACAGTTCGGCGGCCGAGCGCCGGCCCTCCGCGGTGTGCTGCGCCAGCGCGGCGCGGCGCCTGGCCTCCACCGGGCCGCGGCGGCTGGCGTAGGCGGAGAGGTCGCGGATGGTGCCGGAAATGCCGGCGTTCGTGCTTTCGTAGAAGCGGATGTCCGGCGTCGGGGCGGCGGCGGCGGACAGCGCCTGGGTCAGCGCCGCCGCCATCGACTGGCCGAAGGCGGAGTTGGGCAGGGCGGCGGCGAAGCGGCCCTTGTTCTGCGCCGTGGCGGCGCCGACCAGCCGGCGCACCTGCTGCACGGGCGTGATGCCCAGCGTCCACACGCCGGGCTGCGCCTGGGCGGGGTCGTTGGTGAAGGCGAGCACGCCGACGCCGGCGGCACGCGCCACCGGGGCCACCGCGGCGGTTTCGGCGGCGGTCAGCGGGCCGATGAGCAGCCCGGCGCCGGCGCCGATCGCCGC
>CAIMEK010000376.1 GCA_903839965.1 uncultured Acetobacteraceae bacterium
AGGCACACCAGCGCGGCGGCCACCTCGTCGGGCAGCGCAGCGATGCCGGCCTTCAGGCTGGCCGACAGGCCGGCGGCGTAGTCCGGAGCCTCGACGAAGCCGACCGGCCGGCCAGCCAGCGCGGCGCGGATGTCCTCGCCGCGATGGCCCACCACCACCAGCACCGGCCTGGCCTGCGAGGACAGCACATTGTCCACCACCCGGGCGATCATCGGCTTGCCCGTGCGGTCGGCCATCAGCAGCTTGTTGTAGGGCGCCATGCGGGTGGACTGCCCGGCCGCCAGCACCACCGCCGCCACCTGCCGGCGCCGCGGTGCTTCCGGCTTGCCGGCGGCCCGCGCGCGCGGCAGCGGCCGGGCGTCGGTGTCCTTCAGCAGCCCGCCCACGCCCATGCGCATGATCTCGGCCGGCCCCACCGCCAGCCCCGCGAAGGCGCGCTGCAGCACCAGGTCGATGCCGTTGGCCCGGGGGCTGCGTGCGCAGCCCGGCAGCACGAAAGCGGGGATGGCGCCGATGCGGCCCAGGCAGATCAGGTTGCCCGGGTCCACCGGCATGCCGAAATGGGTGATCTCGCCCCCCGCGCGCACCACCCCGGCGGGCCCCACATCACGCCGGTCCACCGTCGCCGAAGCGCCGGCCACCAGCAGAAGCTGCGCCCCGGCCGCCCGCAACTGGCCGAGCGCCGCGGCGATCGGCGCTTCCGCGTGCGGGCAGCGCAGCGGCGGCAGCAACGTGCCGCCCAGCCCGTCGATGCGCCCCTGCGTGGCCGCGATGGTGCCCTCGGCGACGCTTTCCTTCAGCCCGGGCAGTTCGGTGAGCACCAGCCCGACGCGCAGCCGGCGGAACGGATGGACGGCAAGTGGCGGCGCCTCGCGCGCGATGCGTTCCACCTCCTCCAACGCCGCGCCCGGCACGGCAAACGGGATCACCTTCACCGTCGCCACCATGTCGCGCGGCGCCACCACGGCGGCGTCGGGCAGGGTGCCCAGGGTGAGGCTCTCGTGCAGCGCATTGATGCGGTCGACCTGGCGGGCATCGACGCGCAGCAGGCCGTGGACGCCGGCATGCAGGTTTACCCGGCCGGTGCCGGCGCGGCCGCGTGTGAGGTTGGGCGCGTTCAGCGCGGCGGCCAGCCGCTCGGCGGCCTCGTTCTCGGCCACGTCGCCCGGCTCGAAGCGGGCGGCGACCACTTCGGTGTAGCCGGCGTCACTCAGCGCGGCGATGGCCGCCTCGTCCAGCACAGCCCCCTTTTTAAGCACGCGCCCGGGCAGCCGGTGCGAGTGCGCGACTACGGCACCGACGGCTTCTTCCAGCAAGAAAGTCCCGAAGATCATGGGAAAATCCAGGGCTCTGTCCTGGACCCGCCAAGTCCGGCGCGCGCCTTCGCGCGACGGGCCGAGAGGCCCTTGGAACCCATTCGATTCACGCTGCCTTCGCCAGCGGGGATCCCCGTCGGACAGCTACGAACTCGGCTAAAATCGACAGCGCAATCTCCGGTGCCGTCACCGCCTCGATATTCAGCCCCACCGGTCCGCGGATGCGCGCCAGCGCCGCGTCGTCGTGGCCGAGTTCGCGCAGCCGGCCCAGCCGTGCCGCGTGCGTCCTGCGGCTCCCCAGCGCACCGATATAGAACGCCTCGCTGCGCAGCGCCCGGTCCAGCGCGGGGTCGTCCAACTTGGGGTCGTGGGTCAGCGTCACCACCGCCGTGCGCGAATCCGGCGCCTGCGCGTCCATCGCCGCGTCCGGCCAGTCCGTGCAGATGGTGACGTTCGGAAAGCGCTCCGGCGTGGCGAACGAGCGGCGCGGATCGATCACCACCACCGCCAGCCCGAGATGCGCCGCCATTGGCACCAGCGCCTGGGCGATGTGCACCGCCCCCACCACCAGCAGCCGCAGCGGCGGGTTGTAGGTTTGCAGGAACCACTCCGCGTCGCCCAGCTTCACCGTGCCGGTGCGGTCCTCGCGCAACGCGGCCCGCGCGGCCTCCGCCAGATCGGCCGCGGCCGACGCATCGGGCAGCAGCAATTGCTCGCCGGACGGCAGCTTCGTCGCCAGCACCACAGGCCGCTTCGCCTCGCGCGCCGCGGTCAGCGCGGCGAGGATCTGCGGCGTCACGTCAGCTTCTCCACGAACACTTTTACACGTCCACCGCAGGCCAACCCCACTTCCCAGGCCCGCTCGTTGGTCACGCCGAATTCCAGCAAAGCGGGGCTGCCGCTGGCGATTGTCCGCATCGCCGCATCGGCCACCGCCCCCTCGATGCAGCCGCCGCTCACCGAGCCGGCCATCCGGCCGCTCGCCGTCACCGCCATGCGGCTACCGGCCGGGCGCGGCGAACTGCCCCAGGTTTCCGTCACCGTGGCCAGCGCCACCTGCTCGCCGGCGGCGCGCCAGCCGGCCGCGGTGGACAATACGTCGTCGCCTTCAATCGAGCTCATGCGGCCATCCTCCAACGATCCATTCCGCGCGGCGAAACCGGGCGGGAAAGGCTCTGCACAAGGGCGCGCAGGCTGGCCAGGTTGTGGACCGGGCGGAACTCGTCCACATGCGGCAGCATGGCGCGGATGCCCTGCGATTTTGGGGCGAATCCGTCCCAGCGCAACAGCGGGTTCAGCCAGACCAGCCGTGCGCAGGACTTGTGCAACCGCGCCATCGCCTCCGCCAGCCCTGCCGCGCCATCGCGGTCCAACCCGTCGGTCACCAGCAGCACCACCGCGCCCTGCGCCAGCACGCGCTTCGCCCAGCGCCGGTTGAACTCCGCCAGCGCCTCGCCGATGCGCGTTCCGCCCGACCAGTCCGGCACCGCATGCGAGACCAGCTGGAACGCCACTTCGGCGTCGCGATGGCGCAACTGCCGGGTCACGTTGGACAGTCGGGTGCCGAACAGAAACGTGTGCACGCGGTCGCGATCGTTCGCCACGGCATGCAGGAAATGCAGCAAAATCTGCGCATAGCGGGCCATCGATCCGCTGATGTCGCACACCACCACCAGCGGCGGCGGGCGGGTGACGCGCCGCGAGGCGGCAAGGTCGAGGATTTCCCCGCCCTGGCGCAAGCTGGCCCGCAGCGTGGCGCGCAGGTCGACCTGCGGGCCGGCCGGGTCGGGCCGCCGGCGGCGCGTGCGCTGCTGGTCGAGCGGCAGGGCGAGGCGGCGGATCTCCGCTTTCGCCGCGGCGATCTCGGCGGCGCTCATGGCTTCAAAATCCAGGCTTTGCAGGCGTTCGCGGTCGGACACGGTGAGCACCGCGTCGGACGTCTCCCGGGCCTCTTCGCGCGGCTTGGGATCGTTCGGCTGGGTCAATGCCTCGGCCAGGCGCCGACTGCCCGGCGGTACACGCTGCGGCGGTTTCTGCTTCGCCGCCTCGAACAGCCCCAGCGCCGCCGCCGCCCGCCCGGCCTCCGGGTCGCGCCAGAAAAGCAGAAAAGCCTGGTCGAACAGCTCGGCATGCTCGTGGCGATGGATCAGCGTGGTGCGCAGCGCGGTGCGCACCTGCGCGCGGCTGCCGATATCCACAAGTTCAATGGCTTCGAGCGCGGCCATTATGTCCGACGGCCCCACCGGCAGGCCGCTGCGGCGCAGCAGCCGGGCGAAGCCGAGCACGTTGGCGGCCAGCTTGCCGCCCGCGGCGCCCGCGGCGCTCACCCC
>CAIMEK010000377.1 GCA_903839965.1 uncultured Acetobacteraceae bacterium
CAAAAGGGGGATAATGCAAGCGTGTTGCGCCCTCGCTGGCTGGTCCGTCACCATGACGACCCCCTTCGACCGCATGCTGGTCGCCACGAGGGGCTCAATCTGGTCAGCGAGGACGCCGTGATTTGCCGCTACGACATGGCTCTGTTCGCGGCCTGATCCACCCCTGCTTCCGTCCACCCCGACGGGTAGCCGAAGCGCATTACAATTCGACCACGCCAAAACCAACCAACCGACAAACCGGCCGGGCAGGCCTCGGTTCAGCTCAGGCGGCGGAGCTTCCGGCCCAGGCCAAGGGCAACAAGCGCCCCGCCCAGAACGGCGATGCCGCGCGGCTCGGGAATGGCGGCGGAGAATGTGCCGCTGACATTTGCCGAGGTCGACGCCAGTGTGCAGCCCGCGCTGCAGTCGATCGCGACCGGCTTGGTCAACGCGGTTTTAGCCAATGCCATGGCCCGTGGAAGCTGGAGCTCGTCGAGGGGAATCGTGTCGGACAAAAAGGTCAGGCCGGCCACTGGGGGGTCGCTGGCATCCAATGCCAGCGCGAATCCACCCAGAGGACCGGTCATGAGATCAGCCCAGGTCCCCGAGAGGCAATTTGTCCCGCATTCCGGAGCGGTAATGGAGAAGGTGCCGCTGAACCTTTGAAAATAATAGGTGATCCCGGCGAGTGTGAAGGTAGCAGCGGGAGTTATCGACATTCCGTTGAGCTTGAAGACGGCATCGGTTATCGGCAGGCTCGCGCCCGCCGGGCCGGAAATCGCCGAGACGGTCACGCCAATGTTGGTTATAAGACTGGTGGTGCCGTTGCCGTTGTCGATGATTTGGGTAGCGGAGGGCGGATTTATGCCGGATTCCGCGAAGGTCAGGATGGTAACGGCGGAAGCGCTCGCGGATGACGTGTAAGCCATTGCCAGAAATACGAAAGTTATAACCCCGGATTTCCCGGATGAAGTAGGATTTGCTTGTACTTTTGGGTCGAATCTGCCATGAATATCAGCGTGTTATCGTCGAACTGGACACGCAATCATGGAACACCCAGTGGGTGAATCGGATGACGGCTCCCTACATGTCGATTTCGACCGTCGCCTGAAGCTTGAATTCCACGGCAGTCGTATCACTTCCGACGCCGGCTTGCTGGCCTACCGAGAACTGGATGACGTCCTTGGATTGACCGAACTGGCGGGCTCGGTGTTGTCAGAGTGCCGGCGCGGCAAGAACACCCGCCACCTGCTGACCGGACTGTTGCGCCAGTCGGTGTTCGGCCGTCTCGCCGGATATGAGGATGTCAACGACGCCGATCGCCTGGCGCATGATCCGGCGATGCGGGCCGTGGTGGATCGCGGCGGGTTGGACCGTGCTGCAGCCTCAACCAGCCAGATGGGCCGTTTCGAGACCGAATGGTTGACCCGCGATGCCAACCTCCGGGCGTTGGTCGATCTGTCCGGCGCCTGGATCGATCGGGTGTACGAGCGCAAGGCACAAACGACGATCGTGCTCGACATGGACAGCAGCGTCAGTGAAACCTATGGCGCACAGGAAGGCACCGCCTACAACGGTCATTTCGCCTGCATGTGCTACCACCCATTGTTCGTGTTCAACCAGTTTGGTGATCTGGAGCGTTGTAGTCTGCGGCCTGGGAACGTCCACTCCGCCGATGGCTGGCGCGAGGTGCTGGAGCCGGTGGTAGCGCGCTACCGCAACAAAATGCGGAGCCGCTTTTTCCGGGGCGACGCCGGATACGCGAACCCGGACATTTACGAGTTTCTGGAAGCCGAAGGTTACAAATACACGATCCGGCTGCCGGCCAATTCGGTCCTGCAAGAGAGCATCTCGTGGCTTCTCAAGCGCCCGGTGGGTCGCCCACCGCACGAGGTGCGTCGCTATTACGCCAGCTTCAGCTACCAGGCCGGATCATGGACCAAGCCGCGCCGGGTGGTGGCCAAGGTCGAGTGGCATTCCGGCGAACTCTATCCGCGCGTCGGGTTTATCGTGACCAACATGACGCAGCCGGCCGAGCGGGTGGTGGCATTCTACAATCACCCCGGCACGGCGGAGCAGTGGATCAAAGAGGGCAAGAACGCCGTGATCTGGACGCGGCTGTCCTGTCATCGCTTCGCCGCCAATGCCGTTCGGCTGCAACTGCACGCACTGGCCTACAACCTCGCCAACTTCCTGCGCACTCTGGCGCTGCCCCAGGGGGTTAAGCAGTGGTCGCTCACGACCCTGCGCAACCGGCTGGTGAAGATCGGCGCCAGGATCGTGCGGCATGGTAGGTCGATCGCCTTCCAGATGGCTGAGGTGATGGTGCCCCGCGCTCTGTTCAGGCAAATCCTGGGCGCGATCGCGGCGCTGCGCCCGTCGCCATTGGCCCGATGTTGAGAACCAGCGGCGGTGCCGGCGGACTCGGCCACCCAGTGGGAGGCGTATGTGCGAATGCAGGGCTATCGACCGGAATCCGGGCTGGCGGCGCAGGCGCCATGCCCGAACCGCGGCGATGGCGGCATTCCAACCACCATGATCATTGTGATCGGTATCAATCTCGTTGCGGTCATGCCAGGCAGCGGCTACGTTCGCTTCCAGTCGGGCCGGCTCAACCGACTATATGGGAAATGTCAGTTTGAAATGATTTCGCTGCGCAATGCGCTGCTTTGCACCACGCCTTTGCTGCTTTGCCTGTCGCTCGCACCCGCCTCGGCCCAGCCGGCGATTTCGACCCCGATCCTGGCATCGGCGCCGAATTTCAGGGATGTGGCGGGCATCTCGGCAGCCAATGGCGGAACCGGATTCACCAACAGCACCGCCAATAACGGGGTGATGCGAACCGGGGTGTTCTACCGCACCGACGTCCCGGCGCTCACCGCCCCGGACCAGGCAACCGTCACGGGTTTGCGCATCGTGCAGGACATCGACCTGCGCACGCCTGCGGAAATCGCCGCCACGCCCGATTCGCCGTTCGGAGCCGCCTACATCAACATCAACATCTATGGCTCGAACGCACCGCCGCAGCCGACCTCCCCGATCACCACGCCGCAGGACGGGATCGCTTTCTTCCAGAGCCAGTACAAGGCTTTCGTCGCCGACCCGAACCAGCGAGCGGCATTCCACGACGTGCTGGTCAACCTGGCCCATGATTCCGGCGCCGCATTGTTCCATTGTTCCGGGGGCAAGGACCGCACGGGCTGGACGGCCGCCATGCTGGAGAGCATCGCCGGCGTGTCGCCGACGACCATCATGAACGACTACATGGCCACCAACCGCTATACGTCCGCCTTCCTCGCCCAGTACCTGGCGAACGTCTCGGCGCAGGCCGGCGGGGGCGCCGCGGGTGCCTATGCGGCGTTGGTCGCGGCCCCGATGGCGGGGGTCGATCCCAGCTACCTGCAAACCGCGTTCACCGAGGTAACCGCTGCCTACGGGTCGATGAACGCCTTCCTGCTGCAGGGGCTGGGGCTCAGCCAGGCCGACATCTACGTGCTGCGGGCCAAAATGGTGAACTACCCGACCTTGCCCGGGCAGCCCGGGCTGGCCGGCAATGCCGCCAACGGCGCCGCGTTACTGAACGCATTGCAGAACTCGCCGCTGTCCGGCGCCTACACCGCCTACAACTACTACCTGCAGTCGGCCATCGATGCCGGCACGCTCGGCGGCGTGCCGGCGCAGGTCGGCGGCCAGGTGCATGCCGACGCCGCCGCGTTCCTGTTGCGCCAGCCCTCGTGGATCGAAGCGGCGATCGCGCCCTACACCACCGGCCGCGACCTTGGCGAAGGCCAGAACCGGATCTGGATGACCGGCCTCGGCGGCTATTTCGCCTCCGGCGGCCGCGCCGGCATCGCCAGCAGCTCGGAGCGCAATGCCGGCCCGGTCATCGGCGCCACCCGCCGCATCGACGCCCACACCAGCGCCAGCCTGGCCATCGGCTACGACTGGGGATCGGTCGGCAGCGCCGGCGGCAATGCGGATGTCAACACCCTCCTGGCCAGCATCGGCGGGCGCTACGGCTTCTCCAGCCTCGATGCCGGCCCCTTCGTGGCGGCGCGCGTCAATGCCGGCTGGGTCGACTACCGCAGCCAGCGCGCCCTCGGCGGCGGCCTGGGGACCGCGCAGGGCAACACCAGCGGCGCCGTCTTCAGCGGCCGGGCCGATGTGGGTGACGTGCTCCGCCTGGCCCCGTTCACCGTCACCCTGCAGGGCGGGGTTCGCGTCGCTCATGTGGGTCTGAACAGCTTCAACGAAACCGGCAGCGAGCTGGCGCTCGGCGTCGCCGGCATCAGCCGCACCTCGACCAGCCTGCTGGCCGATGTCGAGGTCGCCCTCGACCGCCGGCACATCCAGGACTGGACCATCGAGCCCGCCGTCACGCTCGGCTACGAGCAAGTGCTGGGCAATCCGCAGACCAGGAGCACCGGCACCCTCTACGGTTTCAGCGTGAACCAGTATTCGGCTTCCAACGCCAGCCACCTGCTGAAAGCCGGCGTGGACGTCACCGCCCAGCGCGGCGCTTTCAACGTCAGGGCCGGCGTCAATGCCGTGCTCGGCGACGGCACCAACAGCTCCGGCGTCAACGCGCATCTGTCCCTGGGCTACAGCTTCTAGCGGATAAATCCTGCCGCCACAGCCCGCACACCCGAAGCAGACCACCTCGCCCACCCCGCGTAGCCCGGGTGTGGACGGCCCTGTCGTTGCAAAGGGTCTGAGGAAGAAAATAGGATCGGGTGCGAGAGCGATCGTGTGTCCGGCCCGTTTGGCGCGGCACCCTGGCCGCTGGCCCAGATGGGTTCCGCGATCCACACCCAAACGCATTAGCGGCCTTGATGGCC
>CAIMEK010000378.1 GCA_903839965.1 uncultured Acetobacteraceae bacterium
CCGGTGGTGGCCAGGATGCGGCCGCCGCGCCGTGCTCGCCAGATGCCTTCCGCGATGGCCGCCGCGAACGCCTCCAGCGGGGCGTGGTAGCTGCACGAGGCGGCGAACAGGAACCCGCCGGGCGCCACCAGCGGCGCCGCCAGCCTGGCCATGCGCCCGTAGGCGCGCAGCCCCGCGGCCTGGTCCTTCTTCGACTTGGCGAAGGCCGGCGGGTCGCACACCACGATGTCGAACCGCCGTCCTTCCTGTGCCAGTTCGGCCATCACCTCGAACGCGTCGCCGCGCCGTTCCTGCACGCGCCCGGCCAGTCCGTTCGCCGCCGCCGCCTGCAGGGCGCTGGCCAGCGCCGGTGCGCTGCTGTCCACCAGCGTAACCTCGGCGGCGCCGGCGGCGGCTGAGCGCAACCCGAACGCGCCGACATGGCAGAACACGTCGAGCACCCTTGCCCCGCCCGCCAGCGCCGCCACCCGGTCGCGGTTGCGCCGCTGGTCGAAGTACCACCCGGTCTTCTGCCCGGACAGCGGGTCGATGCCGAACCGCACCCCGCCTTCCTCCACCGCCGTGCCCGCGGCCTCGCCGTGCAGCAGCGCGACCTCCAGGGGCAGGCCCTCGTGCTCGCGCACCACTGAATCGTTGCGCGCCACCACCCCGCGCAGCCCAAGCTCGTCCACCAGCGCGGCGACCACCTCGCCGGTCATGCGGGCGGCCCAGGCGGTATTGGCCTGCAGCACCGCGACGTCGCCGTAGCGGTCCACCACCAGCCCGGGCAGCCCGTCCGCCTCGGCGTGCACCAGGCGGTGGTATGGCCCGTCGGTGATGCGGGCGCGCAGCGCGACGGCAGCGGCGATGCGCCGGCGCACCCAGGCCGCATCGATCGCCGCCGCCGGGTCGCGGTCCAGCAGCCGCGCCCCGATCAGGCTGTGCGGGTTGAAGGCGAAAGTGCCAAAGCGCCAGCCGTCGTCACCCTCCAGCCGCACTTCCAGCCCCGCCGGCAACTGGCGGTAGCTGGGCTGCATGTGGATCTCGTTGGAGAACGCCCACGGATAGCCCGCCTTCAGCCGGCGCTCCTGGCCGGGATTGAGCCGGATCACCGGCCGTTCAGTCATGCCCGCGGGGCCCGTCGCCTCAGCGCACATACACGCGCACTTCGCGCACCGGCGTGCCGGGGTCGCTGCGCAGGCTCAGCCGGATCTGCTCGGGCGGCACCCCGGCGGTGGCCAGCGCCTCGCCGACGGCGCGCGCGTCCTCCGCGCCACGGCGCAGGAATTCATCCTGCACCGCCCGCGCGGCGGCGCTGGGCAACGGCGTCACCACGTCGAACACGGCCGTCGCCTTGCGCGCCAGCGCCGCCTCCGCGGCCTGCGAGAGCAGCTGCGTGTAATCGGTGTCGGGCTGGTCGAACCGCACGATCACCAGCGGCAGCGCGGGCAGGTCGGCCGCCGCGATGTCGGCCAGCTCCGGCGCCGCCGCACGGCCGCCGAACCAGCGCGCGACGGTGCGCTGGTCGACCAGTTGGCAACCGGTCAGCAGCACGAGCGACAGGGCAATCGGAATGATGCGCATGCGCCGCAGGCTTGCAGGAAGCGCCGCCGGGGGCAAGATGCCTCCTCATCGTTGCGGAGCAGCCCAAATGAGCATGCAGCAGACCAACCAGCGCATCGACGGCGTTCGCCTGTGGGACAGCCTGATGGACATGGCCCGCATCGGCGCCACCCCCAAGGGCGGCGTGCGCCGGCTGACGCTGTCCGCCGTGGACCGCCAGGGCCGCGACCATTTCCGCGCGCTCTGCCAGGCCGCCGGCCTCAGCGTCCGCGTCGACGCCATCGGCAACATGTTCGCCCGCCGCGCCGGCCGCGACCCCGCCCGCCTGCCCGTGCTGTTCGGCAGCCACCTCGACAGCCAGCCCAGCGGCGGCAAGTTCGACGGCGCGCTCGGCGTAATCGCCGGCCTGGAGGTAATGCGCAGCTTCAACGACCTCGGCATCGTCACCGAAGCCCCGCTGGAGCTGGTGAACTGGACCGACGAGGAAGG
>CAIMEK010000379.1 GCA_903839965.1 uncultured Acetobacteraceae bacterium
CCGCGAACACGCCCTCGCCGCGGAAGATGGTGCGGAAGGCGGCGCGGAAGGTGTGGATCTGCGCCCGGTCGTAGCCGCGCCGGCGCATGCCGATGACGTTCAGCCCGGCCAGCCAGGCGCGGTTGCCCATGACGCTGCCGAACGGGATGACGTCCGCCTCGACGCCGGAAACGCCGCCGATCATGGCGCCGCGGCCGATGCGCACGAACTGGTGGATCGCCGCCGCGCCGCCGATCACCGCATTGTCGCCGATATGCACGTGGCCGCCCATGACCACGTTGTTGGCGATCACCACGCCGTTGCCGATGGCGCAGTCGTGCGCCACGTGCACCACAGCCATCAGCAGACAGTCCGCGCCGACCCGGGTGACCCCGGTGCCGCTGGCGGTGCCGCGATGGACGGTGACGTGCTCGCGCAATACGGCGCGCGGGCCGATTTCGGCCTCGGTCGGCTCGCCGGCGTATTTCAGGTCCTGCGGCGCCATGCCGACGGTACAGAACGGGAACAGCCGCGCGCCGGCGCCGATGCGGGTGCGGCCGTCCACCACCACGTGGCTGATCAGTTCGGCGCCGTCGCCGATGACCGCTTCGGCCCCGACGGTGCAGAACGGGCCGATGCGCACCTCCGCCCCGAGCGAGGCTCCCGCCGCCACGATCGACGACGGGTGAATGAGGCTGGCCACGCTAACGGTCCACCAGCTTGTCCATGATCATCGCGGCGTAGGTCGCCTCCGCCACCGAAACGCCGTCGACCCGGGCCACCGCGTTGAACTTCCACACATTGCCGCGGCTGCGTTCCTTGTTGACATGGATGCGCAGCTGGTCGCCCGGCACCACGGGGCGGCGGAATTTCGCGCCTTCGACCGACATGAAATAGACCACCCTGCCCGCCGCGTCCGGCCCCAGCGTTTCCACCACCAGCACGGCCGAGGTCTGCGCCATGGCTTCGATGATGAGCACGCCGGGCATCACGGGATGGCCGGGGAAGTGGCCCTGGAAGAAGTTCTCGTTCACCGAGACGTTCTTGATGCCGATCGCCGAATGGTTGCGCACCATTTCGACCACGCGGTCGATCATCAGGAACGGATAGCGGTGCGGAATCGCGTTCATGATGCGCGCGATGTCGACCGTTTCGCCGCGGGTTTCGGAGGTCTTCTGATCGAGCGAGGTGGTATCCATGCCGGCTCAGTCCGAAACAGAGTTTGCCGCCGGCCCAGTGCCGGCCTTGTCGCTGCCGGCCGCGGCGGGGCGCCGCCCTGCCAGCCGTCGCAATATCGCCACCTGGCGGAAGAACTCGCGCAGCGGCTGGGCGGGACTGCCCACCACTTCCGCGCCGGCCGGAACGTCGGCCATCACCCCCCCCTGAGCGCCGATGCGCGCTTTCCTGCCGATATGCAGATGCCCGGCCATGCCGGCCTGGCCGGCGACCTGGACGAAGTCCTCGAGCACCGTGGAGCCGGAAATTCCGGCCTGCGCGACGATCACGCAACAGCGCCCGAGCCGAACATTGTGCCCGATCTGCACCAGGTTGTCGAGCCGGGTGCCGGCACCGATGACGGTGTCCTGGATGGAGCCGCGGTCGATGGTGGAGTTGGCGCCGATCTCCACGTCGTCGCCGAGCACCACGCGGCCGAGCTGGGGCACGGAGACGAAGCCGGCGGCCGAGGGCGCGAAGCCGAAGCCCTCCTGGCCGATGCGCACGCCGGGATAGATGTAGACCCGCGCGCCGACGAGGGCATGGCTGATGCTGGCCTGCGCGCCGACACGGCAGTCCGCACCCAGCACCACTCCTTCGCCGATCACCGCCCCCGGGCCGATCCGGCAGCGCGGGCCGATCTCGGCGCGGGCCAGCACGACGGCGAGCGGGCCGATCTCGGCACTCGCGGCCACGCGGGCGGTGGGGTCCACCACCGCGCTGGGGTGGCGGCCGGACTTGAGCGGCGGCAGTGGATGGAACAGGGCGGCCACCCGGGCC
>CAIMEK010000380.1 GCA_903839965.1 uncultured Acetobacteraceae bacterium
ATGCATTTCAGATAGTGGGCAAATCGGCAGCTTGCGAACAGATAAGGCATGCGAGCCGCGAGGTTGGCATTCGCGGTGGCCGCGGGATCCTGATATTCCTGCGGTTTTTGTAACGACTGCGCGCCGATGAACGCCGCGAAGTCCGAGTTCTTGCGAAATATCAGTGGCATGAACCCGTTCTTGGCCAACTCTGCCTCGCGACGGTCGCTGATGGCGATCTCGGTTGGGCACTTGAGCGCAACGCCGCCATCTTCGTCGGGGAACGTGTGGGCGGGCAGACCTTCAACCGCGCCGCCACTCTCGATGCCGCGGATGTTCGAGCACCAACCATAGAGCTTGAACGCCCGCGTGATGTTGGTGGCCATGGCGTAAGCCGAATTGCACCAGGAATACTTCTCGCTCTCGCCGGGGGTAGTATCCTCCTCAAATGCGAACTCATCGACCGGCTCGGTCTTGGCACCATAGGGCAGGCGGGCCAGGAACCGCGGCATGCACAGCCCGAGATAGCGGGCGTCTTCGCTTTCGCGCAACGAGCGCCACGCGGCATATTCCGGGGTCTGGAATATCTTCGTCAGGTCGCGTGGATTGGCGAGCTCCGTCCAACTGTCCATTTGCATGACCGTCGGCGCGGCAGCGGCGAGGAAGGGCGCATGGGCCGCGGACGCGACCTGCGAAATATCGCCCAGAAGCTGGGTGTCCTGCGGCGAGTGGTCGAAATAGTAGTCGCCAACGAGCAGCCCGAACGGCTCGCCCCCCAACTGGCCATATTCCTCTTCGTAGACGCGTTTGAAGATCGGGCTTTGGTCCCAGGCGGTCCCGCGGAACTTCTTCAGCGTCCGTCCGAGGTCCTTTTTCGAAATATTGAAAACCTTGATTTTCAGCGTTTCGTCGGTTTCGGTGTTGTTGACAAGGTGGTGCAGTCCGCGCCAGGCGTTTTCGAGCTGCTGGAACTCCTCATGGTGCAGGATGAGGTTGATCTGTTCGGTCAGCGTCGCATCGAGCGCCTTGATGATGGAACCAATTGACACGAGCGCATCGTTGGACACGAGAGTGGTTTGCGCGAGCGCCTGTTGAGCAAGTGTCTTGACCGCGATCGCGACCGAATCGCGCGCCCGCTCGCTTTTCGGTTTGAATTCGCGGTTCAGGAGCGATTCAAATTCGCTGGCGGTCGTGGTCGGAGAGGCAGCAGCCTCCGAGGGGTTCAGTTGCGTCGCGGACATCGCCTATTCCTCCTTGGCGCCGGCTTCGGGCACCGCGTCCGGTGCGGGCTGGGCGGCCAGGGTTTGCAGCAAGGCCGGGTCGTTCAGCACTTTCTTGATCAACTCCTCCGCGCCGGTCTTGCCATCCATGTAGGTCAGCAGATTCGACAGCTGGGTACGCGCTTCCAGCAGTTTTGCCAGGCTGTCCACCTTTCTGGCGACTGCCGCCGGCGAAAAATCGTCGATGCTTTCAAATGTAATGTCGACGGCCACATTGCCCTCGCCGGTCATGGTGTTCGGCACCATGAACGCCACCCGGGGCTTCATGGCCTTCATGCGGCTGTCGAAGTTGTCGACATCGATTTCGAGCATCTTGCGATCGGCGACCGACGGCAGCGGCTCGGCCGGCTTACCCGACAGATCGGACATGACGCCGACCACGAACGGCAGCTGGATCTTCTTTTCGGACCCATATGTCTCAACATCGTACTCGATCTGCACCCGAGGCGCGCGGTTCCGTGCGATGAACTTTTGACTGCTCGACTTGGCCACGATCCGCCGTCCTTCCGTTCGTTTGGAAAAATGCCGCGATTTGCGCCGTGCATGAACTACAGCTTGGTCGACGATTGCCACCACGTTTCCGGGAGCCAGCGGACTTCCGCGGTAACATCTACGCGTCTATCTTATCCACGGGGTTCCGCGGGTGGTCCGGCCACAATTTGCGCCTGTGTCAGTCCTTCGGGCGCCAGATCGCGCAGGATGTCGAGGAACTCCATTGTCGCCAACCGCCGCGCCCGGTCGATCAACATGGGCAATGGGCTCGACGGCTCGTTGGTCCGAAAGTACATCGAGGCAAGATCAAGAAGGTACAGAGCATCCTCGCGCTCGGTGATGGCGGTGATCGATCGTGGCGTGATGGCGCCGCGCGGCGCGGGCTGGCGCCTGGGGGCGCTGGTTGCCTCCGCCAGTTCGCTGCTTTCCTCGGTGTCGTTGGCGACTGCTTCGGTTACAACGGCGACTTCGAAGCGGCGGAGTTCCTTCTGGATGTCGAGCAGAAGCTTGGCCAGGTTGGCAAAGTCGGGGCCGGTCCCGGGCCCGGCCTGCGCCTCGAATGCCGCGGGAATCGCGGCCACCTCCTGGATCGTCCGGTCAACGCCTTCGCGGAATTCGCCCAGCCGCGCGGGGTCGGTCTTGGTGAACGCGCCGCGAATGAAGGCTTCGGTCAGCTTGGCGTGGCCGGGCTCGGGTTCCAACTGGCCGTTGAAGATGGCGATATCGCGCCAACTGATCGGCCCGGTTACCACCGTTCTCGCCAGCGGAAGGTCGCGCAGCGTACGGAGCACGTTTACCGGGTCCTGAAGCTGAAACAGCGCATTGCCGCGCAACGTAGGGTCGTTGCCGTCTTCGGGATCGAGTTGCGGATGGACCTGCTGCCAGCGGTTCTCCAACTGCCAACGGATCTGCCCCAGCACTTCGGCAAACGCAGGCACGCCCGACAAATTCAGGCGGGCCACCGCCAGATGCGTCAGAACGCGCAGGTCGCGCGTGTGGTCCAGAAGAACCAGGGCATGGGCCTCGGTTTCCTTCCAGTCAGGCGGGGTCGCGGGAGTTATGGTGTTGCCATATTGCGTTTCCGGTTTGCCTTGGGCCGCGCGCTCCAGGGCGCCGAACTGGGCGTCAAGTTCAAGGTTGACGCCGGAGGGCGCTTCGTCCGATAGATCCGGCAGCATCATTGCGTCAAACGGGGACACGTTGACCACGCGTTGCCTCCGTTCCGCGGCGAGAGGCGGCTGCATCGGTAACTGGAGCAACCGTGTGCGCGCGACAAACAGACATTAGTGCCCCCCGGCCGTTGTGCCCGGCCCGATTGACATTCTGCCTGCGCGATTGCGTCGCTGTCCAGCATATGAAGCGAACGTGACATCACTTACCACGATAAGTCTCGGCGGAAGAAACCGTGCCGTGTCACTGCACCGCCGGACAGCGGAACGCCTCCAGAATGCCGTGCGCCAGCGGGTTCCGCGCTCCGGTGCGAATTTCGAACACGGCGCGGCGATCCGCCATCTGAAAGGTCAGGTTGGATCGTTCGGCCTCATGACCGGGCGCCAGTCTGCCTCGGTCAAGCAGGCGGAACAGGGCCCAACTCCCGGTCTCGCGCCATTCGCCTGCGGTGCCGGACGGCGGAGGAGCGATGCTGAGTCGGGCGGTTTGCGTCGTCGTGGCGCCTGGCCAAAGGATTTCGGTCGATTGCGACGACACGCCGTGGCGGTAGACGATCGAGGTGTCGGCGAGATCGAGCGTGGCCTGGTTCGCGCGGGCATCAAGACTGACCGGGGTAATGTCGAAGCGGATTTCCGGGTGGGTCTGGCCGGTGGCGAAGAACAGATCGCGGATCTCGGCGGCACGCTGGAATTGCGCCACGTCAGCCGGGGAAACCGGGGGAGCCATGCCACCGGCGGCCTTCGGCTTCCATACGGGAGCGCCGACGTCCACGTAGGGCTTGAGCAGCGTGTTGAAGAAGCCGTCGAGGACACCTCCTGGCGCGAACAGGCGGGCGAAATCGTCGAGCGGCATTTCGACTGGGGCTGTTGGCGTAAACGGGTAGCGCCCATTGACGGCGGCACACAGTGCAGCCGGGCCGTTGGCGATGTTGTAAGTGGCGATGACCTGCTGCCTGGCATCGCCGTGCCGTAGCGCCAGGCCGCTGGCAGCAGCCGTGGCCAACCAGCGCGCCAGCGGTTGCGGTTGACGGAGGGCCTCTGCTTGCAAAGTCAGCGCCGGGTTGTCGCCCTCGGTGCCGGGCGGCGGTCCGGTCCATAAGCCAGCGGCAGCGAGCTTGGCGAACTGCTGCTGCAGATCGACAAGATTCCGCATCACCTGCTCGATCGGCGCGCTGGCGCCGGTACCCACCAAATCGCGCAGGGCCTGGTAGCGTTCGTCGATTTCATGGCCAGGTCGTGCGGCGCCACTTTCCTCCTTGGCGCCGAGCAACACCTGCAGCCGCAATTCGGTATCGCGGATAGCGGGCGTGGATGCAACTGCGCGAGGGCGTTGCTGGCTTGCGGGTGCTTCGGACAACGTGAGTTGCCTGGCCAGGGAGGCCAGCAGGGCCCGTAGCGGGGAGTGGTCCGAAGAAACAATGAAAAGCTCCTGGGCGGCCTGCGTCAGGGTATGCATCGGGACGAGATTGAGATCGGCGAGCATTGCGTCCCATACTTTCGCGTAGTCGGTTTCGTAGAGTGCAATCACCTTGTGTTCCAGGGCGCGCTTCTGCTCGTCTTTCGGGTCGATCTCCTCCTTTCGGCCAAGCACCCAGCTTTCCGACGAGACCTCCTGGGTGGCATGGCCAAGGGTCGGCAGCAGCACGTTGTGGAAGCCCTCGATCGTGTAGAATCCGGGCACCCCGTCATCGAGGGAGCGGGCGGACGCACGCACGAAGACGACGAGGCCGGCCGGTCCAAGGGAATCGGCAGGCCGCCACGGGGCCAACCTTTGCGCGGCGGCAGAGGAGCGGAGGCGCAAGTATACGCGTTCCGCCAATGAGATGGCGCCGAACGCGGCACGTGCCTGCGCCACCAGTTCGCCGTCGAGCACAATGGCGGGCAACGGGTCGGTCAGCAGAGCATCGAGATGCCGCGCCAGCGCAGTACGAAGCGGCATGGCACCAGCGCCGGGATAGGCCACTTGCCAGTCCAGCTTCATCCAGTCGCGCACGAGGTTTGGGTCCATCGGCCCGCCGCCGCCCAGCATGAGGTAGATGCGCGTTGCCTCGTAAAGCAACTCGGGGTTGTCGCGGTTGCCGCGCAGTTGGGCCTCAAGTCGCCAGATCAGGCGCGGGAACAGGGCATGCCCGAGGAGATGACGATACAAGGCGCGCTGGCCGGCGACGAGCTTGGCGTCCTGCGAAAGCACGGAAAGCCAATCGTTTGCCGGTGCGTCGCGGTTGAATGGCACCTCGGCCTTGTCGAGCAACGGCGCCAATCGGGACAGGTCGGCGTCCGCAACAGGGTCGAACGAAAGGGCGGCCGCAGTCTGTGTATAGGCGGACAGAGCGGCAGCGGCCGAGTCGATCGATTGTCGGCCGGTGGCGTAGGCGTGCCACAATACGCCGGTTGCCGCGACGACCGCCAACAGCGCAATGCCGACGACGGTGGTTGTGACCACCATGCGACGGCGGCGCTTGCCAACCCCGCCGCTTACGAGCGTCGCTTCGTTGAAGATCACGTCCCGCAGCAGTCGGGACAGGAAATAGGTACGTCCCTCTTCAGGCCACAGCCGCGCGGTACGCTGTTGGCTAAGGCCGAAGGCGCGGGCGATGGCGCCGGTGAGGCGATCGATTGGCGTGCCTTCCTGCGTCGCCGAGGTCAGGTAGACGCCACGGAGCATGGGGGCCCGCGCCGATTTCGGTTCGCCGAAGGCCTCGGCGATGAATTCGGTCAGCGCCGCCTCGAGGCTGGCAACCTGGGTGGGGAAGCCGACCACGAGGGCCCGACGCTCCGGGCTGTGCTCGGCCTGCAGTCGGTTAACCAAAAGGTTGCCAAGCCGTTCGACAAGTTCGCGAAAGGCGGTTGTGAAAGCGACGACCGTTTGCGTTCCGGCCGTTGTGCGCGGAAAGGTCACCCCCCAAACTTGGCCGCGGCCCTCGCGATCGAGATCGTCGAAGAATTCCATGAAGCCGGCCAACAGGTCGGCCTTGGTGAACAATGCATAGACCGGCAGGCGAAGCCCGAAGCGGTTTTCCAACTCTTCGATGCGCTGGCGGATGGCCTGTGCGTTGGCTGCACGCTCGTCGGGCGAACTCTGGGCGATATCGGATAATGCGATGGCGACGATCAACCCGTTGAGAGGCTGGCGCGGCCGGGTACGTTTGAGCAGCGCCAGGAATGCGTCCCAGCCGGCCCGGTCCACGGCGGCATCGGAATCCTGCGTGGTATAGCGACCGGCGGTATCGATGAGCACCGCCTGTTCGGTAAACCACCACTCGCAGAGCCGGGTGCCCCCAACTCCGGCGACCGCACCGCGGCCCATCCGGGCGGCGAGGGGAAAGTTCAGGCCGGCGTTCAGCAATGCGGTCGTCTTGCCAGTGCCGGGGCCGCCGATGATGGCGTACCAGGGCTGTTCGTACAGATAGCCGCGTTTGCCGCGCTCACGCTTGAGCAACGCCAGGGCGGCGCTCATTTTCGCCTCGACGGCGGCCCGTTCGCCGACCGCCGCCGCGCCACCGTCACCGGCCAACCCGGATGTGAGTGCGCGTTCACGCGCACGATGGCGCAGTTCGGAGAGCAACTCCGCGCCGCCCCATATGGCCGCGACAGCCAGAACAACCGCCAAGCGAGCCGGCCAGTTCTCCAACCTGGGCAACAGCGGGCCCAGGAACCAGATGACGCAGCATAATAGTGCGACGCCGGCCAGGCTGTATGGCCATCGCGACCGGACGGCTGAAAGCAAGAACGCCGCCACCTAGGTCTGCCGCCGCAGAACGATCTCGATCCGCCGGTTCTGCTCGCGCCCACTCGCCGTTGCATTGGCGGCGACGGGATCGGCATCGGCCCGACCTTCGGCTTCGACCGCGGAGGCCTTACCGATGATCCGCTGCAGAACATCGCGCACGGTCTCGGCGCGACTGCTGGAGAGCTTGAAGTTCGACGGAAACTTGATGGTGCGGATTGGTTGATTGTCGGTGTAGCCGTTAACCTGAAGAGTGTTGGTGGCGCCGGGCCGGTCGATTTCAGCTTTCAGCACGATAGCGATATGTTCAAGTAGCGAGGCCGATCCTGGCTGCAGGGTGGCGCTACCCGAGGCGAATATGCTGCCCGTGTTGATCCGCACGACAACCGCCGTGGAGGTGCCAAGTACGGTCAGGAGATGCTGGTCGATGTCAGGCTGCAGCGCGGCTCGCAAGCGGTCGATTGCGCCGGGCTCCGCCAACGCCGGCAACGAAGGGGGAGGCCGGATCAGGGCGGCGCGGACGATCCGCGGCATGGTGGACGGCGGCGCACCGAGCATCCGCGCATAGACGTCGTCGGACGCCGCATCGAGCGCGACCATGCACCAAACGAACAGGCCCGCCACGATTGCCAGGGCCAGACTGCCGGTCACCCAGACCGGAAACCGCGCTTTGTCCGGCGTGTAGGGGGCTACGACGCCAGCCCAGTGCGGCGAAAGTTCGGGGCCCGCGGTCGGCCGTTGGCGGATGATGGCTGCATGGGTCTGCTGGCGCACGCGTTCGACCGCATCGGCGCCGTCTGGAATCCGCCGGTACGGACCCATGAATCCGAGCGAGAGACAGATGTACATGACTTCGATCACCGGCAGCCACTCTGCCGGGTCGCGGCACAGCTTTGCCAGTTGATCGAAAAACCGGCGGCCACTGCTCGCGTCCTGGTGGAAGGTCGCGGTGAGCGAGCCTGCCTCCCAGCCGGCGGCTCCGCCCCAGGGCGTATTGAGGACGACATCGTCGATGCTTGCGCACAGGGCGTAGTGGCAGGGCCGCAGGTGCTCCATTTTCACGCCGGCCGCTTTCGCGCGCTGTTCGAAAACGCGCATGGCGCGAACCACCGTGTCGCGCAGGTCGCCGGAAAATGGTTTGGTCGGAGCATTCCACAGGCGGGCAAGCAACAGGATCAGCGGTTCGGCGACGGCCATGAGCGGACTTGTGCCGACAGCGTAGATCGGCAGCTGATCCGTGGTCGGTATTGACGAACGGTCCGAACGTTGGCCCGTGGCGAGCGCGCGTTGGTCTGCCGCCGCGCCCCGGGTCCCCCCCGGCATCGGGCGAATGATGGTCCGGTCGTCTTCGGGTTCGGAAAACGGGTCGTGGCTCACGTGTTCTTGTTCAACAACTGATCCCCTTCAACGAAAGCCCGTGCGTGTCTGCGGCATTGCCGCGCGTTCTCGCTCCACGTTAGCCGAGTGCCACCAGAATGTTTATTGTCACCACGACTATTTGCTTGCAACAATGCGGCAGTCGGCGAAGGGGGAGGCGGCGGGCGGATTGCGAATCCGCGGCGGCGCACCGATCGCCCGGGCCAGCGGGCAGGCGCGCTCAGTGCGTGTAACCGTCGGTTGATATGCGGTGTTCACCTAATGCGGCGAGGCGCGCGTGGGTCTGGTGCCTTCACAAGCCATTTTGAGTACGGACGAGATGGGGCGAATTGCGCCTCCAATTTTCACTTCGGTCGGACGGGGCGGCGTGAACCAGCCAGGCGATGTCTTTGTCGTTCAGTCGCTGCTCAACGACAGGTTGCCGAAGCCGCACGCCCCGGTGCCGGTGGCGGGAACCGTTGACGTGGGCACCATTCTGGCGATTGAGTCCTATCAGGTGGCGGTGATGCATCTGATGCCGCCTTCGGGTCGCGTGGATCCTGGCAGCCAGACATACTATTCGCTCGCGTCTCGGCCGTTGGTCGAAGAGGTGCAACCGCCCGCGGTCGGCCATTTCGGTCAGCTGCCGCCCGAGGTGATCGAGGCGGCAATCGCTTCGCGCCGGCGCTGGAATGTGCCGGCATCGGTTACGATCGCGCAGTGGGCTGTCGAAAGCTCCTGGGGTGCGGCGATGCCGTCGGGAAGCAATAATCCGTTCGGTATCAAAGCAGCGGTCGGCGAGCCATCTGTCGAGAGCCCGACGCGCGAGGTGGTGAACGGCCAGAGCGTGACGGTGGCTGCCCAGTTCCGACGGTTCGCATCGGTGGCGGAAGCCTTCGATCTGCACGGACGGCTGCTGGCGACAGCATCGCAATACGTACCGGCGATGCAGCGGAAGGACGATCCGGAGCAATTCGCGGATGCGCTCACCGGGGTGTACGCGACCGACCCCGAATACGGCATGACGCTGAAATGGGTCATCCGCAATTACGGGTTGAACAAGTATGACAATTGATTCGTGGATCGCGACGTCCCGTGGGGCAGGCGGAATTCGGGGTGCCAGTCGGCGGGTGGTTCACGTTGCCAGCCGAATCAGGGCGGCGCTCGTGGGCCTTCAATATTCACCGGGGTAACCATGTACAAGACGCTGGAGCATCACGAACACGCGGAACATCTCGCCGAAGCCGAGCACGGCGGCGGCAAGCATGCTCCCGCGGAAGGAGTGGCCCACTCCCAGAGCAACCGCATGGCGGCGCTCCTGGTCGCGGTGCTTGCGGCGGCGTTGGCGGTGACCGAACAGGGCGCCAAGCATGCGGAGATCCGCGTGCAGCAAAACGCGATCTACGCCACGGATGCCTGGGCGCAATATCAGGCGAAGTCGACCCGGGGCACGTTTTCGAAGGACATCAGCGATCTCATCGGGGTAATGGACACCACTGATTCCGATCTGGCGGCCCGGCGGACGAAGCTGCTTATGCGTCTGAACGAGGATCAGGAACGGTTCGAAAAGGACCCGAAGGACGGCAAGGTCGCCATTGCCGAGCGCGCGCGCGCTTTCGAGGAGCAGCGCGAACGTTCGCTCGAACAGACACACGCCTATCACAATGGCGCCGCGGCCATGGAACTCGGCATCGTGCTTGCGACCGCTTCCGCGATCATCGGGGCACGATTGCTGATCGTGATGTCGCTGGCCGTCGGGCTGAGCGGGGTGGTGTTCGCGGTCCTGGGCCTGGTGGCGCCGGCGATCGGCGCACTCTGATCGCACCGCGTCGCTGGGCCGGATCGGGCCTGGCGACGGGCTCCCTACCGCTCGGAGGCGGCACCCGCAGCTTCGTCGTCCATGGTAGCTATGGATGTTTTCGAGGGCGACGCGGGCTTCCATCACGTCGTCAGCCATTTCCCTCTGTTGCGCCATGGCGAAGGCGAAGAATTCGCTGAGCACAGAGATGTCGGGGGAGCGGGCGATCGTGCCAACGCCGTGCAGGATGTCGACAACGCCGATCGCCGACAGCGCCCGCAGCGCCTCGCGCAGCGCCGGGCGGGCAACGCCGAGTTTCAGGCAGAGCTAGCGCTCCGGGGTCAGGTGGCCGCCGGGCTGGATGGCGCCAGTGAGGAATTGTTAGCATTGGCAAGCCGGGTGACGGACTCTGTCTCCCTGGCGCGACATGCGGCCCGCCCGCCAACAGCGCGAGCGCCATCAACCTGCGCAAGACTGGATCGCTGGCGACCATTGGGCCGGCCCGCCGGATTAGGGCCTCGATCTCCCTGTACCGGCCGCAGATCCGAAGCAGGACGCAGGCGTTGTTGACATAAGCGAGCCGATCGTGCTCATCCGCGAAGCCCGTGGCGAGCAAATGCTCGACGAAGCCCTTCATGTCGTCGGCGGCCTGCTGGCGCCGACCGAGGTGGTGATGGAGGCGTGCGCCGGGTCGCATCACTGGGGGCGCGTATTGGCCGGCCTGGGCCATCGGGTGCGGCTGATCCCGGCGCAATATGTCAAACCCTTCGTCAAGCGCGGCAAGAAGGATCGCAACGATGCCGAGGCCATCTGCGAGGCCGACAAGCGGCTGATGGCGCAGCTCAAGGCCGATGCCGACGGTCGTCGCCTCGCCGCTATCCCGGGTGTCGGGCCGATGATCGCGCTCGGTTTCGCCCTGCGCGTGGAGGCGACGCAGTTCGCATCCGGCCGGCATTTCGCCGCCTGGCTCGGCTTGGTGCCGCGCGAAAACTCAACCGGCGGCAAGCGGCGCCTCGGCGGCATCAGCCGGGCCGGCAACGAACGGCTGCGCCAGTTGCTCGTGCTGGGGGCTACATCCGTCATTCGCTATGCCAAACCCGGGCGGCCCGGCGTGTCGGCATGGCTGCTCGCCTTGCTGGAGCGCAAGCCGCGCAAGCTCGCCGCGGTGGCTCTGGCCAACAAGATGGCCCGGGTGATCTGGGCCATGCTGACGAGCGGAGAGGCGTATCGGCGCCCAACGCCGGTCGCCGCCTGATCCCGCTCGTCGTGCCGCCGGTGTAAGGGGCAATGAGGACAAGATGCTGATCGGTCGAACCGACGATCCACAGAACCCGGGTAGCCTGCCGGCCATCAAGGCCGCTAATGCGTTTGGGTGTGGATCGCGGAACCCATCTGGGCCAGCGGCCAGGGTGCCGCGCCAAACAGGCCGGACACACGATCGCTCTCGCACCAGATCAGATTTTCTTCCGCAGAC
>CAIMEK010000381.1 GCA_903839965.1 uncultured Acetobacteraceae bacterium
ACATCCGCCTCGGTCCCACCCTGCCCGCGTTCCTCACGCCCGCCCTGATCGGCGTGCTGGTGGAGCGGTTCGGCATATTGCCGACCACCGAGGCCAAGGCGGACGTCGCCGCGTCGCTGCACCGCCTGGCGGCCTGACCGCCGCACCTCCCTCGCCGGCAGGCATGCGTGCCTGCCGGCGATTTTCGGCCCGTGCGTTTGGCGCCTGATCGCTGCCGACAGAGGCAGCGGTCAGGCGCCCGTTCCATGCTTGCCGCAGCCGGCGCCGGTCGAGCGCTGCCAGACAAGCAGGAAGCGCTCTGGCCGACCCGTTTCAGCCGGTGAAGCGCGGGAACAGGACGTTGTTCTCGGTGTAAATGTGCTGCATCACATCGTCGACCAGCTTGCGGGCGCCGACGCATAGCGCGCGCCAGGTCGGGCAGCCGGTTTCCGGCACCGTGAAATCCTGGGCCAGCCGTTCGACCTCGCGCAGGTTGAGGCCGTGGTTGTCGTGCTCGGCCAGCATGACGGAAATCGGCTGCGCGGTCATCGGGTGGCCGCCGCGGCGCATCAGCGGGAACAGGATCTGTTCCTCTTTCTGCATATGGTCCTCGAGCTCGCGCGCCATGGTTTCCAACAGGTCGGCAAGGCCCTTCGGCACGGCGGGGTTGTCGCGGTGCGCGGCTTCGACGCGACGCGCGAGGCGGATGAGTTCGGGCAATTCGCGGCGATGGGTCGCGTGGTAGCGCGTCTCGATCAGCGCAATCAGGTCCTCGGTGGACTCGGGCAGCCCGACCGGGAGCGCCAGCGCCGCGACGGCGCTGAGTTCGGCTTCCAGATCGGCCACCGGGAGCCCCTTGGCGGAACTGGCCTCGGCCAGCGATACCTTGCCGCCACAGCAGAAATCGAGTTTGCGGCGACGAAAAACGCTGGTGGCCCCGGGCAGCGTGGCGGCGATGTCGGCCAGGCTGCGGGTGGCGAATTTGACTTGCGGCGAAGCAGTGGCACTCATGAAGCGGTCTCCTGCCCGGCCCGGCGCGGCTGGCGATGCCCGTCGTTGCGCGGCGGGCTGGCGCGATTGCCCAATAGTGGTATTGGCAATACCAGTTACATGCACCCCCGAATGTGGTATCGTCAATACCAATTAAGGGATCGACCCATGCGCGTGCTTGCCTCCACCGACATCGCCCTTCGCATCCTCGTGCTGCTGGCCCGCGCGCCGACCGACCGCCCGATGAGCGTCGACACGCTGGCGCGGGAACTCGGCGGATTGTCGAGCAACCACCTGCACAAGATCGTCCAGGACCTGAACGGCCTGGGGGTGACGCGCACGCTGCGGGGGATGGGCGGGGGCGTCTTGCTGGCGGTGCCGCTGGAACAGGTGCGGCTGGGGACGCTGGTGCGCGCGTTGGAGCGGGAGCAGGCGCTGGTGGAGTGCTTCCGCGCCGAGGGGTGCACCTGCACGCTGGTCGTGGGGTGTCGCCTGCAGGGCATGCTGGCGGCCGCGCAGGACAGGTTCTACGAGAGCCTCAACGCCCACACGCTGGCCGATTGCGTGCCCATCGGCGCCGCGCGGGAACCGGGATAGGGGTCAGCCCGGCCGCATCAGCGGCTTGAGGCGCTGTCCCGCGGCGAACTCGGCGAACAGGGCCTGCAGTCCGTCGAGCCCCGTCTCAGCATCCACCAACCGCCGGTAGGCCGCCCTGCCCGCCCGCAGCAGGTCGCAATTCGCCGCATATTCGGACATGGGAAAATAGAAGCTGCGGATCAGGAAGAAATCCTTCCGGCGGATCGCCTTGTTCTCGCGGATGCTCCAGGCGTCGCTCTCGCCCAGTTGCACCAGCGCGCCGCGCGGCGCCACCGCTTCCAACGCCAGTTGCCGCGCCGCATCCTTGCCGGCCGCCTCGACCACCAGGGTGAAGCGCAGCTCTCCGGCCGCCTCCGGCGACAGCACCCTCGCCCCGAACGAGGCCGCCACGCCGGCGCGGTAGGCCCCCGGCTCGACCACCGAAATGGGCCCGAACCCCATGCCGCGCAGCACCAGCAGCGCGCCCAGGCCGATCGGCCCGGCACCGGTGATCAGCGCCGGCCCCGGCGCCACCACGCGCAGGGCCTGGCGCACGCCGTGCGCGGCGGTGCCGATGGTGTCCAGCTGCAGCGGCGCCAGCGTGTCCTCGATGTCGTCCGGCACTTCCAGCAGGCATCGTTCCGGCACCGCAACTGCTTCGGCATAGCCGCCGGGGCGCTGCCAGCCGACCAGGTCGGCCTTGGTGCAAAGCTGCATGTCGCCCGAACGGCACTCGGCGCATTCGCCGCAGAAGGCCGGGATGAACACCACCGCCCGCCGCCCGTGCAGGCGGTGCGCGGGCGCGTCGACCACGCCCATGACCTCGTGCCCCGGTGTCAGCGGCCAGCCCTGCCGGTAGGGCCGCAGGTCGCTACCGCACAGCGCGCAGGCCCGCACGCGCAGCACCACCTCGCCCGGCCCCGCCACCGGCGCGGCGCGGCTTTCCACCACGATGCGCCCTTCGCCCTCGAATCGCGCTGCCCGCATCATCCCTTCACCGCTCCTGCCGCCAGGCCGGCCACCAGCCGGCGCTGGATGATCAGCGTCAGTATCAGCGGAGGCGCGGCGATCACCACCGCCGCCGCCATCAGCGCGCCCCAGTTGGTCACGCCTTCGCCGACGAAGTTGAAGCTTGCCACGATCGCGGTCTTGGTATCGAAACCCGACAGCACCAGGGCGAACAGAAAGTAGTTCCACGAGAACACGAAGCACAGGATCGCCGCCACCACGATGCCCGGCGCCGCCACCGGCAGCGCCACCTTCACCAGCGCCTGCACCGAAGACGCGCCATCGACCTGCGCGCTTTCCACCAGGTCGCGCGGCATCGCCTCGAAATACGGCAGCAGCACCCAGATGGCGACCGGCAGCGTGATCACCGCGTGGGTCAGAATCAGCACCAGATGCGAGCCGGTCAGGCCGAGGTCGGAAAACATCAGGAACCAGGGCAGCAGGAACAGCGCGCCCGGCGCCATGCGGGCGAACAGGGTGGCCGTGGCGGGCCAGCTCAGCCGGTGCCAGGCCATCGCGAACGAGGCCGGCGCCGCCAGCGCGAGCCCGAGCAGGGTCGAGCCGCCGGCCACGATCAGGCTGTTCAGCGTGTTCTGGCCGAAATCGGTGCGGCCGAACAACTCGACGAAATTCTCCAGGGTGGGCCGCACGAACAGATGCGGCGGCAGGGCAGCCACTTCGGTGCGCGGCTTGAACGCCGACAGCAGCACCCACACCACCGGCACCGCCAGCAAGGTCAGCACCAGCGCCAGCATCACCCGGTCGACCCAGGCGCCGATCCGCCGCCCTACCATCGCACGGCCCGCCGGACGCGCGCGAAGGCCAGCGTGGTGCCGAACACCACCGCCGCGAGTGCCACCATCATCGCCGTCGCGTATCCCATGTCGAAGAACTCGAAGCCGCGGCGGAACGCCAGGATGTTGAGCGTGGTGCTCGCATAGCCCGGGCCGCCGTTGGTGGTGATGTAGATGATGTCGAAGAAGCGCAGCAGGTCCACGCTGCGCAGCACCGCGGCGGTGACGATGCTCGGCGCCAGCAGCGGCAGGGTGACGTGGCGGAACCGCGGCCAGCCCGATGCGCCGTCGATCGCCGCCGCCTCGAACAGTTCGCCGGGCAGCGACAGGTAGCCGCCCAGCACGATCAGCGCCACGAACGGCGCCCATTGCCAGGTGTCGATCGCCGCCACCGTGAAGATCACGGTGTCCGGGTCGGCCAGGAACTGGCGCGGCCCGATGCCGATCGACGCCAGCAGCCAGTTGGCGATGCCGAAGCTCGGGTCGAGCATGACGATCGCCATCATGCCCACCACCACCGGCGGCAGCATGAACGGCGACACCAGCACGGTGCGCGCCAGCCCCCGCCCGCGCTGCGTGCGCGCCAGCAGCAG
Source organism: uncultured Acetobacteraceae bacterium (assembly GCA_903839965.1). Taxonomy (GTDB): domain Bacteria; phylum Pseudomonadota; class Alphaproteobacteria; order Acetobacterales; family Acetobacteraceae; genus Rhodovastum. The sequence goes on from CAIMEK010000381.1 coordinate 3,941, forward strand.
GCCGAGCCAGGTGCCGATCACGAGCTGCAGCCCCAACGACACCAGCCACAGTTCGATGGTGAGCACGAAGGCGTTGCGCACCAGCGGATCGGCGAACAGGCGCACGTAGTTGCCAAGTCCGACGAAATGCGCCGGCTTGCCGTAGACGAAGTCCTGCAGCGAGAGCACCAGCGCGTAGGCGAACGGATAGACGATCATGGCCGCCGCGAACAGCATCGCCGGCCAGATCATCCACGCGAAGCCGGGCGGACGACCCCGGTGCCCGGGCGCACGACGCGCCCGGGCCGGTGTCGCCGCGCTATTGCAGCTTGGCGAGTTCGACATCGGTCGAGCAGGCCGCGTCCTTCACACTGGCCTGGCCGAGCACGATCTGCTGGATCGCGCCGCCGATCAGGTCGCGTGCTTCCGGCGCCCGGTCGGTCGGGCTCTGGTAGACGCTGGTGCCGATGCGCGCGATGGTCACCAGGCTGTCGGCCCAGGCCTGGCGGATCGGCAGTTCCGCCGTCCACGCCTTGAACGCCGCGCCGTTGAACACGGAGGTGCGCGGCGGCGCCACGCCGGCCTGCACCAGGCGCGCCTCGACCTCAGGACTGGTGGCCCATTGCACGAACATCCAGGCCGCATCCTGCTTCTTCGAATTCGGCGAGACCGAGAGGCCCCAGCCGATCACGACCGGCTTGTTGATGCCGGTGGCGCGGCCGGGCGGGGACGGCTTCACGCCGAGGTCGTTGGCGCGGTTGGGGAAGCGCATGATGTTGGAGAATTCGTTGCTGCTCTCATAGGTCATGCCGATGCGACCCTGGCCGAGCAACTCCACCACCTGCGTGAAGGTGTGGTTGAGCGCCCCGGGAGGACCGTAGTCCTTCAGCAGCTTCGCGTAGGTGTCCAGCCCCGGCAATGTCGCGGCCTGGCACAGGCCGGGCTTGCCGTCCGGCGTGGAGAAACTGCCGCCCAGGTTGTTGACGAAAGCGGTCAGCGCGTAGTTCAGCACGCCGCGGATGCCGCGGGCGGCCCAGGGCGTGACCATGCCCATGTCATGCGCGGCGGCGCAGGTCTTCAGCTTCTCCGCCGTCGGCAGCAGGTCCTCGATCGCCATCGGTTCGGGAATGTTGCACTTGGCGAAGATGTCCTTGCGCCAATAGAACAGCGGACCTTCGATGTTGATCGGCAGCGCCACCATCTTGCCGTTCACCATCTCGCTGTCCATCAGCGCCTTGCTGAAATCGGTCAGATTCAGGTCCGGCATGGTGATGGCGGCGTTCTTCGCCAGCGGCGTGAGGTCGGCGAACCAGCCGGACTTGTCGTAGACCTGGCCTTCGCGGCTGGCCAACGACATGTAGACGTCGATGTCGGCGCTGCGCGCCTGCATCAGGGTGGCCAGGCGGGCGCGGAACTGCTCCTCGTTGAAGATCTCCAGCCGCGTCTCGATGCCGGTCTTGGCGCTGAACTCCTTCGCCAGGTCGCGCATCGCCTGCGACCAGGGATGGTTGTTCAGCAACAGGTTCAGCGTGGTTCCCTTGTGGCTCTGCCAGTCGAAGCCCTGTGCTCCGGCCGTCGGTGCGCCCATGGCCAGCACGGCCAGGCCGAAGCAGGCGGAAAGCAGGTATTTTCTCATCGGTCGTCCCTTCCTCGTTTGCCGGTCTGTTGCCGGCACGCGTCAACTACCTCGGCTTGCCTTCGTATCGGCCGGCCTGCGGATCAGTGTGGCACGGATCAGCTTGCGACGTAGCCCCCGTCCACGGGAATCGTGACGCCGTTGATCAGCGCCGAGGCGGGTGAGGCGAGGAACAGCGCCGTGCCGGCCAGTTCCTCCGGTTCCGACCAGCGACCCGTCGGCAGCCGCGCCATGACCTTGGCGTTGAAGGCCGCTTCCTCGCGGCCGCGGCGGCTGATGGGGGTGTTGATCCAGCCCGGCGCGATGGCGTTCACCCGGATGCCGTCCTCGGCATAGGCCAGCGCCTGCGAGCGGGTCAGCCCGATGATGGCGGTCTTGGCCGAGGCGTAGGCCGGGATCATCGCCGCGCCGAAATAGGAATACATCGAGCCGATATTGATGATGCAGCCCGGCCGCGCCTTCAGCTTGTCGCGGAAGGCGTTCGCCAGCCGCAGCGCGCCCACCAGGTGGATGTCGAGCACGTCCTTGAAGGTGTCGACCTTGTGCTCCTCGAAGCGCTGCAGGCGTCCGGCGCAATGGATCAGCACGTCGCAGCGCGGCACCGCCGCCGCCGCGGCGGCCACCGCCGCGTCGTCGCGCACGTCGAGCTTCAGGTAGTCGATGCCGGCCGGCAACGGGGCGGACGGCTCGACCAGGTCGGTGATGGTGACGGTGGCGCCATGCGCGACAAAGGCGCGCGCAAAGGCGCCGCCGATGCCGCCGGACCCGCCGGTGATGACGGCGTGCTGGCCGCGCACCGAGAAGTCGGGCATGGCCTTGTGGGGATCGGTTTCGCTCATTGGCGTTCCTCCATTGCAGCAAGCGCGGGAACCGCGGCGGCGAATTCGCCCTCGCGATCGATCCCGCGCAGATCGGCATAGTCGCAGTGCCAGGGCCGCGCCTCGGCGGCGGTCAGCGCCGCCAGGTCGCGCATGTAGGGCACGCCCGAGGCGCGCAGGGCGGCCCGGCAGGCATCGAGGTCGGGGAAGCCCGCCATGGCGTCCGCCCAGATCGCGCGGCCGGCCAGGAAGCCGTTGGCGCCGGCCCGGTAGGCGAAGCGCAGCACGCGGCGGAATTGCGGCTTCTCGGCGCCGGCGGACAGCATTACCCAGGGCAGGCCGCCGGCGGCACGGCCAAGCTC
>CAIMEK010000382.1 GCA_903839965.1 uncultured Acetobacteraceae bacterium
ACCCGCGAATTCGGGGGCGAAGGCTTGGACCGGGGCCGGGAGGAGGACTGCGCTCACGAAAACATTCCTAGCACAAAATCGGCGCCGGGGCAAGAGAATATGGCTGGGGTGGCCGCCGGAATGACTCTTTGTTGTGCGCGCGGCCGCCCCACCAACCCGGCGCGCGATACCAGCGGCCCGAAATGCCGGAAGGGTTCCGGTATTATGTAGCAGCCGCCACCAAGGCAAGCATCGCAAAAACGCAACGAATTGCCACCTTCCCAAGCGGAGGTGCATCGTGAGCGGCCCGAGGACCCCGGATATCCACCTTGACGTTACGACGTCGATGTGGGGGGAATCGTGGGCATGGCTGACGTGTTTACCCTTCTCGACTGGGTTGGAGCGCTGCTTCTTGCAGGCGCGTTAGCAATGGTGGCCCTCACCCACAAAGAGATGTGGGTCGCGCGCCTTTTGCTGTTGTCAGGAAGCTTTCTAACAATAATTCGGTGGGCTATGTGGTCATTTGTGACGGACGCGAGATGGCCCTTAAGGGCTACAGTGGGTGCCGTTCTCGGCGCGCTCCTCCTAGCGGCCGCTCCAGCGCTTTGGCAATGGACGAGAGAGCGCGAAGCCTCTCATGCAGGAGATGCCGTGGATGGGCCACCAAAGGTGCGCCCAGAAATACCCCAACATCTCACCCGCTCGTTAGCATATGATAACATTTCTATCACATTGACGCAGGAAAATAACAGCTCCGCATTACGAGGTATTGGAGGTATAATAAACAACGTTGGGCAAGACACGATACATGCCAGAATTCAAAATTTTGTCCCTATCCGGTTAGCGCAGGACACGCTTTCGTTCACACGCTGAAGTTGTGCCCAGAATAACCCCAGTTCTCGCGCCAGTTAGTAGACAAATCCCAGTTCCGTGGTAGCTTCATCGCAATGGAGCTACACAAATGTCTGGATTTCTGGCTTTCTGCGACGAGTATAAGGACGAAGATACCTGCATCAAAGCCCTCGCTGATCTGCGCTGGCCCGGTGGTTTTGTCTGCGAGAAGTGCAAGGGAATCAAGGCTTACCACCTTGCTGCCCGCCCTCGCATCTTCGAGTGCGTTGCCTGTGGGCACCAGCACTCGATCACCGCTGGCACTGTCTTCCACAAGACTCGCACCGATCTGCGGAAATGGTTCCTCGCCGCCTACTTGATCGGCCACGATAAGCGCGGGGTATCTGCCATGTTCATCAGCCGGGAACTTGGCCTTCGATATGATACGGCGTGGCTTATGTGCCACAAATTGCGTCATGCCCTTACGGAAGGCACGGATTTCAAGCTTGATGACTACGTGGAGATTGATGAGGCGTTCTATGGGGGCAGGAAACAGAAAGGCAATCGCGGTCGGGCGCAGACTGGCGGCAAGGCCATGGTCGTCTGTGCCGTCGAAAAGCGGCCTGTCGTGGGCACGCACAAGGGCATCGGCGGGCAGGGCTACATCGCTGGCGGTGCCAACATTGCTGTTCTGCCGAATGCCTCGGCGGTTGAACTTGGCGGCTTCATCCGGACGGTCGTCAAGCCCGGCACGTGGATCATCAGCGATGGCTTCAAAGGTTATGCCCGGTTGGGTGAATACAAGCACATCCCGATTGTGCAGGGTGCGGGGGCGAATGCCGGGGTCACTATGCCCATCGTCCACAAGATTTTCAGCAACATCAAGACGTGGCTGAACGGCACCTACCACGGTGTTTCGACCAAGCACTTGCCCCGCTACCTTCGGGAGTGGAGCTACCGGTTCAACCGGCGCGGGCTGATTGCCGATTTGGATCATTACCTCTTGCGCCGGGCCGCGAGCAAGTTCACGGTCACCTATGCCGAGTTGGTGGCAGGGATGAAGGCAGAGGGAGCGACGTAGCAATGCTGCACACTATACGATTGGGGCATCAAAACCGGCCCCGTCCCCGCCGGGCGGAATCCTCGTTGACGTAACAATTTGGATCGAAGACAGCTTTGCGTTTGAGGCTGTCCTTCATGCGGAAGTTGCTGCCGACAAGGATGTTCCCAAGTCTATTGAGGAGACTGTTCACCTGATTGGCCGTCAGCTAAGCAGCGCAACGAGAGTGCTTTAGCCTCATCTCGCTCCTTGATGGCCCTTTCGATAACCTTGACAGGGACAGGAACGCCGCGATCTGCCATAGCCTGAAGGCGTTCTGGTATTTGGGAGAGTTCAGTCGGCACACCGACCTCAAAATACCCCGTGGGGCCATCGAATAGAAGAGTTTTGCTTATGAATGCCCATCCGTTGAGTGGCTTGTTACTGTCCATGACTATAATGCCTCAATTTGAATTATGGTATTATACACAATGAGAGATGGAAACGCAAGAAAATGCCATCGCAGTCCAGTCTAACGGGCGCAGCAGGAGAACACTATGTTCTCTGCGAGCTATTGCGGCATGGTTATATTGCCGCCTTGGCCCCTGCGGGAGTCCCTACCGCCGACATCGTGGTAACTGATATGGAAGGTTCGCGTCTCTGTTCCATACAGGTAAAAACACGCCGTGGTATAGGGGCTGACGGCGGATGGCATATGAAAGCCAAACACGAGAAACCATTAGGCGATCGGTATTTCTATTGTTTTGTCGATTTTCAGGAGCCGCAGAAGGTTCGTCCTATCGTCTACGTGGTTCCAGCCGCCATCGTTGCAAAGGCGATTTCTGAGGCCCATCAGAAATGGCTTCATACAAAGGGAAAGAAAGGGCAAGACCGAAAGGATGGTCCAATGCGTCGTCTTCTTCCGGATTACCGGAAGACGTGGACTTCCGAAAATCCTTATCCGGCAGGATGGCTTGATTGCTACCGGGACGCTTGGGATATTCTAAAACTCGAAAAAGCCGACCCGGAGAAGGTGCTGCCGAGCGATTAGTCTCAAAGTTCAACCTTCGGTTGTCATTCCTGTGCTAACCGGATAGGGACACAAAATTTTACGGTATCTTTCGGGGATACCAAAGTTTTTGGAGGAGTTCTAGCTGGATGGACATTCGTTCCCCCGTTGCGGGGTCTTGATCTGAGTCCGATTACATTTAAGCCAGATATTCCTATACCTAACGAAACCGCCGATATCACGCTGGAATTTTCGGTGGATTATGATACGGCGTCGCCAACTGGCGCAAGGCACTCATATAGGAAAATGAAATATCCTTTGGTTTGGAAGGATCAGAAGTGCGCAACCTCGGGAGTAATTGTGATAGAAGAACGAGAAGATTAATCACAGGTCTTCCAGATGTATTCTCTCCATCTCCAAAGCCGCCAACGTCGCCAGCAGAAAAGTAGCGGCGATCGTCCCCCGGCTCAGCTTGTTGGCGATTGACGCCTCAGTTTCCTTCAGGCCGTGCGCCTCCAGACGCTTTGCAAGTCAGCAGCCGCTGTCGCGTGGCGGCAGCGTCGCGGGTGTTCTCCACGAGTTGCAGAGAGCGGCGCGCTCCGGACGGCTTGATGCGGAAGAACAGGCGGCACCAGACCGTGACGCCGCGTCCACAGCAGAGCAATCCGCAATGATGCGACGTGGCACCCCATGGTCGAAAATTCTGGCGGAAGGCACCGCTAAGTCGCTGATATGACCCGGGCCGCCGCATGACTCACCCCGACCACGTCAGTCGGAGGCTTCCTGTGTGCCCGCCGGTATCGCGCGTCCCTGTCGCGGTTCGGCCGCCTCGGGCCGTACTCCGCTGAACGGTGAGGACGGCGCCTTGTCGCCGTGGCAGAAGCGGAACTTCCGGCCGCTGCCGCAGGGACAGGGCCGATAGGGCCCGCCCCGCGCGTCCTGCGCAGCCGTCAAGGCCATCACATCGGCGGGCGCGCGGTTGTGCTGGAGCAACTGCGCCATCGTCCGCATCGCCGGGCGCGTGTGCCTGAAGAACAACTCCAAGCCTGAACAGAGATAGTTGTGGCCCGGCTCGCCGTCGCGGGAAAGCGCGAACCGGTCCTTCGGACAGCCGCCGTTGCACACTGACCGGACCTCGCACTTGCGGCACTGGGTGGTCAAGGCGTCGTGCTTGTCCTGGCCGAACTTACGCTGCTGGGGCGAACCCGCCAGCTTGCTCATCGGCGTTGCGTGGATGTTGCCCAGCCGATAGCCGGGCTCGACGAAATGATCGCAGGCGTAGAGATCGCCGTTGTACTCCAGCGCCATGCCCTGGCCGCAGGTCGGGGCGTGGATGCACAGCAGGTGGCGGCCGAAATCGGCCTCCAACGTGACATCAAAAAGCTGGACGTAGATGCTTCCAACATCGCGGCGCACCCATTCCTCGAAGATATCGACGAGGAAGCGACCGTACTGCGCGCTGCCGACCGAGCGCTCGGTGACCAGGTTGCCGGTTTGCGTGTAGAGCAGGCGCTTGCGGCCGGGCGAGTCGCTCCAGCCCTGGTTGGCGACCTCCAGCGTCGCCGCGCTGGCGCGCTCGACGATCGGAATGAACTGGATCCACTGCGCGCCAAGCTCGTCGCGGAAGAACCGGTAGACCGCACGGCCGTGATCCTGGTTGGCGGCGTTCACCGTGCACAGGATATTGAACTCGACGCCATGGCGGCGCAGGTGCCGCCAGCCCTGCATGACGCGGTCGAAGGTGCCCTGCTGGCGCCGGTCGCGCCGGTAGGTGTCGTGCAGTTCGCGCGGGCCGTCGACACTCAGGCCGATCAGGAAGTTGTGTTGCTTGAAGAAGGCGCACCAGTCGTGGTCGAGAAGCATGCCGTTGGTCTGGAAGGCGTGCTGCACGGTCTGGCCGGAACGGCGGTGTTTCTCGGTCAGCTCGACGGCGCGGCGGAAGAAGTCGAGCTTCATCAGCGTCGGTTCGCCGCCCTGCCAAGCCAGCGTGACCTGCGGAGTGCGGTGCGATTCCAGCAACTGACGGATGTAGGCCTCCAGCGTGGCATCCGACATCCGGTGCTTGTCGTTCGGATACAACGCTTCCTTGGACAGGAAGAAGCAATAGGTGCAGTCGATGTTGCAGATCGAGCCGCTCGGCTTGGCCATGACATGGAAGGCCGACGGGGCGTCGTCGGACGCCGGCAGTTGTGTCGGGGGGCGTTCAGAGGCACTCGCCATGGCATCGACCTTGTGAAATTTCGCCCCTGCGCCCATGGCCGGGGGCCGACCAATGATAGCGGCGGCGGTTTGGCAGGTCATGGCAAATTCACGCCCGGGGGCGCGCCAGGCGGGCCTGTCGTGACGGGTAACGCGCCGGCCACTCCATCTGACCTTTCATCGCCGCGATCCCGCTGGTCGGCGAACCGCGACCATGTCATCGGCTACAGCCCGCCCTGCAAGCGCACCTATATCCGAACAACGCTCACTCGAGTCGGCCCAGGTATCGGGGAGGAGACCATCGTACGATTGCGAGACCGCACCGACGGCGGAAACGGCATGACGCCGAGCAACCAGCTCCTCATCATGTCGGACGCGCACAATCCGCGCGTGCCGGGGTGGCACGGCCACCGGCTGATGGAAAACGGCCACCGCTCGACCGCCATCGACAAGCCGCACTTGCGTAGCGCCGCCGATGCCAACGTGCCGATGCCGGCGCGCTCCGCCGGGCACGAGCGTCCGCGCCACCCCTTGATCGACGCCATGCGCAAGATCGCCATCGGCGACGAGGCCTTTGACGAGGGGAAGGTCCGCCGGGCAGTCGTGTTGCGGTGCCGCCGAACCTGCCACCGAAAACGAACAATCACTCTCGGCCATCGATTATTGGCGCCGGACTGTTTGCCGGCATAGGAACACCTGGCTATGATGCCGCAAGGACGACAAGAGGGAGGACAGCGATGCGGTCTCGAACCGACCCCGTCTTGACCCGGCGCCAGGCATTGACCGGCACCGCGGGCACGGTCCTCGGTGTGACCTGTCCGGCGATCGGGCGTGCCGCCGGCACGGTCGCCCCCATCACCATCGTCATCAACCAGTCGCCCTGGTTCGATGGCTTCCAGAAGACGGTTGAACTCTACCAGAAGGAAAGCGGCAACCAGGTCCGGCTGGACGTCAACCCGTTCGCCGGCAGCCTTGAAAAACAACGCACCGCCGTGCGCTCGGGCCAAAGCCCGTTCGACATCCTGGTGATCAACGGCGGCTATTTCATCGAGATGTACAAGGGCGGCTTCCTGACGCCGCTGGCCGAGATCGACGCCGGCTTCAAGCTCGATCCCGCGATCTACACCTTTGACGATTCGGTCTACTGGGATCCCGCGGCCAAACGGATCGATCCAAAGAGCGGCCAGCTCATGACCGTGCCGATCAACCCCTTTTTCCCGCTGCTGGAATACCGGCGCGACCTGTACCAGGCCAAGGGCCTGAAGGTTCCGCAGACGTGGGACGAGCTGCTCGCCAACGCCAAGGCCCTGAACGACCCGCCCCGCATGTACGGCATCGTCCAGCGTGGCGCGCGTGGCGCGTTCGACGTCACCTACGACGTGCTGCCCTACCTGTGGAGCCATGGCGGCGACATTTTCGCCGACCAGAAGGCGGGCGATTTCACTGTCACCGTCAACAGCGAAAAGACACTGGCCGGAATTGAGACCTATCTCCGCCTCGCCCGGGAGGCAGGCCATCCGCACACGGCCGGCCAGACCCAGGCCAACGTCATCCAGAACATGGCGACCGGCCACGCCGCCCATATCGTTTCCAACCCGGTGACCTCGCAATTCGACGACCCCGACCAGTCCGCGGTGGTGGGCAAAGTCGGCTTCGCGCCGCCGCCGCACGCCCCGGGCTATACGACCGCCCCGCCGCTCGGCCACTGGCTCGGCGGCATTCCCCGCAACATCCCGCCCGGACGGCAGAAAGCGGCACTGGCCTTCCTCGCCTGGTTCCAGACCGAGGCCGCCCAGACCGCCTATGCGAAGAATGGCTCGCCGCCGGTCAGCCGCGCGGTGCTGCAGTCGGCGCTTGCCCAGCAAGACGAGTTCCGCTGGATGCCGGCGTTCGCCGCGGCGTTGCCCCACGCACGGCTTTCCTTCGTCATCCCGGAGTCCTCGCAGGTCCTGGCGGTCACCGAGCTGCGCTTCAACCAGGTCATCGCGGGCGACCTCAAGCCCGTGGCGGCACTCAACACCATGGGCGCGGAAATCGCCGACGTGATGACCAAGGCCGGGTACCGGGCCCCGCGCCTGCCGGACCTCAAGGGCTGACGGCGGTCCGCGCCGGCGTGGTGGCGCGATGGGCAGGGCCGCCCCGCTGACGCCCCCCGTTGGCGCGGTGGTGCCGAGGCGGCCGGCGGGCGGACTTCGCGGGGATCGGCTCTGGCGCAACCTGACGTTGGCGCCAGCGCTCCTGCTGTTCGGCCTGCTGACGCTGGTGCCGATGGCGAGCCTGCTTGCCCTCAGTTTCAACAGCGTCGCCTGGTCCGCCGGCAAGTCCGTCTGGACCTTCGTGGGGCTCGCGAACTTCGCGGCACTCGCCGCCGACACGCTGTTCCGCGCCAGCATCTGGAATACCGCCGTCTTCGCCGGGCTGGGTGTGGTCATCCAGATCGTTATCGGTTTTGTTTTGGCGTTGCTCGTGAGCTCCGTGGTGCACGGGCGGACGGCCTACCGCGCGGTGTTCCTGCTGCCGATCCTCATCCCCGGCATCGTCATCGGCGCCATCTGGAAGCTGATGTACGGCTTCGATTTCGGCGTCATCAACCTGCTGACCGGCGTGGTCGGCCTGGAGCCGCGGGACTGGCTTGGCGAAGCGAGCCTCGCGCTCGGTTCGATCATCGCCGTCGACGTCTGGCACTGGACGCCGTTCTGCTTCCTGCTGCTGCTCGCCGGCATCGAATCGCTGCCGCAGGATGTGTTCGAGGCGGCGCGCATCGACGGCGCCTCGGGCTGGCAGAGCCTGGCGCACATTACCCTGCCGCTGATGGCGCCGGTCATCGCCTTCACCTTCATCTTCCGCATGATCCTCGCCTTCAAGGTCTTCGACGAAATCTACCTGCTGACCGGCGGTGGCCCGGGCACCGCCACCGAGGTGCTCAGCTTCACCATCTATCGCCGCTTCTTCATCGAGGACCGGCCGGGCTACGGCGCGGCGATGTCGTTCGTGGCCTTCGTCGCCATCACGGTCATGATCCTGCTGGCCGGCCGGCTCGGCCGGCGTCGGAGGGAGGC
>CAIMEK010000383.1 GCA_903839965.1 uncultured Acetobacteraceae bacterium
CGCGCCGACCGCCAGGCCGCAGGGGGTGTCGAAGGCGATGGGGCCGGCGGCGTCGAGCGCGGCGGCGCGGGCGACGGCCCCGGCGGGCAGGTCGACGAAGCGCAGCCGCGCGCCGGCGGCATTCGGGGCGGCCGGCCCGGCGCAGGCGACCGACAGCGTGCCGGTATCCAGCGGCGTGGCGTTGTCGCCGGGGGCGATGGGTCGGGCCGAGACGAAGCGGAACAGGTTGCTGCCCGCGCGGCCGTCGGTGCTGAACACCACCGCCCGCCCGTCCGCGGCCAACGTGGCGACCAGCCCGACGCGAGGCAGCCGGCCGAGCGCCGTGCGCTTGACCGGCAGCGCCTGCCACTCGAGCGGATCGAGTTCCACCACCCAGCCGTACAGGCCGCGGGTGGAGCGCTCGGCATAGAGGTCGTCGACATTGGCCAGGCGCTCGAACCAGGGGTCCGGGTCGCCTTCCGCCAGCAGCACGCTGCCCCAGGGGGTGGCGCAGCCGCCGCCGACCGCCAGCACGCCCTGCACAACGTCGCCAAGCGCGGCCGTGGCCGGGCCGGCCAGGCGGCACAGGGTGCGGGCGGTCAGGCGGCGGGAGCGCAGGCCGCCCTCGACGGGCAGCCAGCGGCCGCCGCGCTGTTCCAGGTCGAGGAGCGAGGCGCCCTGGGCCAGCCCGGCCAGCCCGGGCCGGTCGCGCCCGCCCGGGAACATCATGCGCGCCTCGGCGGTGGGGTGCGCGACCGCCAGCACGAGGCGGGGGGTGTCGGCCCGGTCGGACGGCGCCGGCACCGCGCCGAGCACGACCGCGTCCCAGCCGAACTGGGTGGCGGCGGCGACGTCGGTGGGGTTGCGCGGCTCGAATTTCGGCGCGTCGAACTCGACGCGATCGCCCCAGCGGATCAAGAGGTCGCGCCGCCAGTCCGGGGCGGGAGCGTCATCGGCACCGGGCGCACGGTGCTGGGCGGCGGAGGACAGCGGGCGCGCGGCGAGCAGGGCGCCGGCGGCCAGCAACGCGCGGCGGGGCAGGCTCATGGTGCCCCGGCAGGCGGGCGGGCCGCACGCGGCTTGGGTTCGGTCATGCGCTACCTTCGCTCGTGCGAAGGTGGCAGCCCGGGCGGGCGGGGGCAAGCCGGCAGGGTTCCGACGGGGGCCGAAACAGCTAGAATGGCGTCCCGCGACCTTTCCCGAGGGGGACCGACCATGCGCCAGCCGCGCGCCAATTCCACCGCCGCCCGCGATATCGCCCATACCCTGCATCCCTACACCGACCTCAAGGCGCATCTGCAGGGCGAGCCGATGGTGATCCAACGCGGCGAAGGCGTGCGCGTGTTCGACGAGAACGGCCGCGGCTACATCGAGAGCGGCGCCGGCCTGTGGTGCGCCAGCCTCGGGTTTTCCAACGAGCGGCTGGTCGAGGCGGCGGCGGCGCAGATGCGCAGGCTGCCGTTCTACCACGCGTTCAACGCCAAGACGCACGCGCCGATGGTCGAGCTGGCCGAGATGCTGATCCAGCGCGCGCCGGTGCCGATGAGCCGGGTGTTCTTTGCCAACTCGGGCAGCGAGGCCAACGATTCGGCCATCAAGATGGCCTGGTATTTCAACAATGCCGTCGGCCGGCCGGCCAAGAAGAAGATCATCGGGCGGAACAAGGGCTACCACGGCGTCACGCTCGCGGTCGCCGGGCTGACCGGGCTGGCGGGCAACCATCGCAGCTTCGACGTGCCGCTGCCCGGCTTCCTGCACACGGTGTGCCCGCATTTCTACCACGGCGCGCTCGCCGGGGAGAGCGAGGAGCAGTTCGCCACGCGCTGCGCGGACGACCTGGAGAAGCTGATCCTCGCCGAGGGGCCGGACACGGTGGCGGCGATGTGGGCCGAGCCGGTGTTTGGCGCCGGCGGCGTGATCGTGCCGCCGCCGACCTACTACGAGAAGATCCAGGCGGTGCTGCGCCGCTACGACGTGCTGTTCGTCGCCGACGAGGTGATCTGCGGCTTCTGGCGCACCGGCAACTACTGGGGCAGCCAGACCTTCGGCATGCGGCCCGACATGCTGGTGTGCGCCAAGGCGCTGTCGGCGGCCTACCTGCCGATCTCGGCGGTGCTGGTGAACGAGCGGATCTTCCGCGCGCTGGCGGAGGAGAGCCACACGATCGGCACGTTCGGGCACGGCTACACCTACTCCGGTCATCCGGTGCCGGCGGCGGTGGCGGTGGAAACGCTGAAGCTCTACGACGAGTTGGGCATCGGCGCGCATGTGAACGAGGTCGGCCCCTACCTGCAGGCCGAACTGCGCCGGCGGTTCGAGGGCCACGACCTGGTGGGGGAAGTGCGCGGGGTGGGGCTGATCGGCGCGGTCGAGCTGGTGGCGGACAAGGCCGCGCATGCGAATTTCGACCCGACGCTGAAACTGGGCGCGCGCTGGGCCAAGCTGTGCGAGGCCAACGGGGTGATCGGCCGCGCGCTCGGCGGCGACGTGCTGGCGTTCAGCCCGCCGCTGATCATCACCGCCGCCGAGATCGACGAGATGCTGGACGGGGTGGCGAAGGCGCTCGACGAGCTGACGGTGCAGCTGCGGCGGGAGCGGATTGCCGCGGTCGGCTGATCGCGGCCATGTCGGTGCAGCCATGGTGGCACGGCGCTGTCCGCGCGCCTGGCCCAGGGGTTGCGGACGGTCCCGACGCTCAGCGCGCCCGGCTTACCGTGTAGTCCGCCACCCCGAGCAGGCTGGTCTTGAGCGGACTGTCCGGGAATATGGACAGGCTGGCCTTCGCCTCGGCGGCCGAACGGGCGGCCCGGTCGAGCGTTGCGGCGATGGCATGGTGGCGGGCCATCAGGTCCATGGCATGCGCCAGGTCGTCGGCGGTCTGCTCGCTGTCGCCGATGGTGCGCTGCCAGAACCGCCGCTCGTGGTCGTCGCCGGCGGCATAGGCCACCAGCACGGGGAGCGTGACCTTGCCCTCGCGGAAATCGTCGCCGACGGTCTTGCCGAGCTTGGCCTGGTCGGCGGCGTAGTCGAGCGCGTCGTCCACCAACTGGAAACCGATGCCGATATTCATGCCGTACTCGGCCAGCGCCGCCTCCTGCGCCGGCGGGCGGGCGGTCACCACAGCGCCCACCTGGCAGGCGGCGGCGAACAGGGCGGCGGTCTTGCCGCGAATCACGTCGAGATAGCGCGCCTCGGTGGTGTCCAGGTCGTTCTGCGTGGCCAGTTGCAGCACCTCGCCCTCGGCGATGGTGGCGGCGGCCTGGGAGAGGATTTCCAGCACCTTCAGCGAGCCGTCGGCGACCATGAGCTGGAACGCGCGGGCGAGCAGGAAATCGCCCACCAGCACGCTGGCCTTGTTGCCGAACACGGCGTTGGCGCTGGCCAGGCCGCGGCGCAGCGTGCTCTCGTCCACCACGTCGTCGTGCAGCAGGGTCGCGGTGTGGATGAACTCGATGCAGGCCGCCAGGCGCACATGGCGCAGCCCGCCCTGGTAGCCGCACATGCGGGCGGCGGCGAGCGTCAGCAACGGGCGCAACCGCTTGCCGCCGGCGGCGACGATGTGCGCCGCCAGTTGCGGAATGAGCACGACCGGGCTGTCCATGTGCTCGACGATGGTGCGGTTGCAGGCGACGAGGTCGTCGCGCAGCAGGTCGATCAGGGCGTCCAGCACCGCCTCGCCGTCGCCGCCGGGGGCGGACGGGACGACCTCGGCCACCGGGTTCGACTTGGAGTGCGGCAGGCTGGCGACAACGCCCAAATGACTCTCCCCGGGGGGCCATAACGCTCTTGCGCATTGCGCGAACGCGGGCACCATATCGGCCGGATGGAAGCAGGGTCAAGGCAAGGGGATTCAAGGCGTTGACCCGCGCGATCCTTCCTGCTCTGCAAGGAAGCCCCCGCATGCGGATCGTCGCGGTCTCCAACGACCTGGTACGGCTCAGCTTCCTCGGCGCGCTGCTGCGCGACGCCGGGATCGGCAGCGTGGTGCTGGATGGCCATGTGAGCGCGGTGGAGGGCAGCATCGGCGCCATTCCGCGCCGGCTCGCGGTGGCCGAGAACGACGAGCACCGGGCGCGCCGCGTGCTGGCGGAGGCCGGCGAGGACTGATGGAAAACGCCGCCATGGCGGTGGCCGAGGGCACGCTGCTGGGCGGCCGCGTGCGCCATGCGCAGCCGCTGGCGGGCCATCGCACCGGACTGGAACCGGTGCTGCTGGCGGCCGCCGTGCCGGCCCGGCCGGGCGAGCGGGTGCTGGAGGGCGGCACCGGCAGCGGCGCCGCCCTGCTCTGCCTGGCGGCGCGCGTGCCGGGGTTGCGCGGGGTCGGCATGGAGCGCGACCCCGCCATGGCGGCGCTGGCGCGCGCCAACGCGACGGCCAACGGCGCCGACCTCACGATCCTCGAAGGCGACATCGCCACGCTGCACCCCGACGGCGTGTTCGACCACGCGCTGGCCAACCCGCCCTGGCACGGCCAGGGAACCGCGTCGCCGGAACCGCTGCGCGAGTCGGCCAAGCGCGGGGCGCCGGGCCTCCTCGCTCTATGGGCCGCACGCCTGGCGGCGCCGCTGCGCCATCGCGGCACCCTCACCCTGGTCACTGCCGCCGCCGCCCTGCCCGCCGCCCTGGCGGCCTTGCAAGCAGCGAACTGCGGCAGCCCCGCCGTGCTGCCGCTCTGGCCGCGCGCCGGCCAGCCGGCCGTGCTGGTGCTGCTGCAAGGCAGCAAAGGCGGCCGCGGACCGTGCCGCCTGCTGCCGGGGTTGGTGCTGCACGCCGCCGACGGATTCACCCAGGAAGCCGACCTGGTCCTGCGCACCGGCGATGCATTGGCGATGCAGTAATACCGACTGTCGCTTCCGGCGACTCATGTGGGCCAGGAATCGGCTTTGAACCGGGATTCGGATACCTCCGGTCATGGTTTTCTGACGCTGGAGGTTTTGATGCGTGCTGGTGTCAAGATCACTCGTATGGATCATACGGCGTCGGTTTTGCGCGGCATTGCGGCGAAGAGCCCCGATGGCGCGCAGGTGCGCCGTCTGTTGGCATTGGCGCTGATCTTGGAAGGTCACCGGCGCGGGACGGCTGCGGCGGTTGCCGGGATGGACCGGCAGACGCTGCGCGACTGGGTGCACCGCTACAACGCCGAAGGGGTATCGGGGCTTTGGTCGATCCGAACCGGGCACCCCTCGGCAACCCCACCCTGCGGAGGTACTGGTGCCACGCGGTGGTCGGGGGCTGTCGGCCATGGGAGGGGTCAGTTGCACCGCACCGTCATGCCGCCGTCGACGATGATCTCGGCGCCGGTGATGAAGCGCGCCTCGTCGGAG
>CAIMEK010000384.1 GCA_903839965.1 uncultured Acetobacteraceae bacterium
CCGGCGATCCGCTCTGGCACAATCCCGCCGCGGGCGCGGAGGATTTCCACCCCGCATCATCCCAATATCCCAGCGGGCGCTATGACCCGGCCACGGGAGGATTCACCGCAAGCGACGGCGCCTCCTCGCCCACCACCGACGCGGGAGACCCGGCGGAATCCTACGCCCTGGAGCCCATCCCCAACGGCAGCCGGGTCAACCAGGGCTCCTACGGCAACACCGCCCAGGCTTCCATGTCGGCGGCGCGGCCGACGCTCCTCGCGCCGGCCAACGGCGCGATCGTAGGCGCCGCGATGCCCGCGATGCTGTGGGCTCCCAACGGCAGCAGCAGCAGCCGCCTGCGGCTCGCCAGGGATGCGGGATTGACGCAGGTCATCGCGGACTCGACCACGGCCAATGCGTTCTACATCTCGACCAACAGCCTGAGCCACGCGACGGCCTATTGGTGGCAGGTCCAGCTCGGCGCCATCCCCAGCCAGGCGGCCGCGGCAAGCTTCGTGGTGGACCTCGACGCGCCCGCCTATTCGGGCCCGCTGGTCTCGACTGCGCCGAGCGGCCCGTTCACCAGCCTGCCCATGACAGATTATCTCAGCGCGACTTCGGTCTCGATCAAGATCTCGGTCCAGGACGCGCCCGCGGGGCTCATGGTCTCCACCGGACTGCCCAGCGGCCTGGTCGGGCAATGGCATTTCGACGAATCCTCCGGCCCCGTGGCCCTCGACGCTTCCACCATGTCCAACACGGGCACGCTGGTGCCTTCGGCCATGACCAAAGTCGCGGGCAAGAGCGGATTTGCCCCGAACTTCAACGGCAGCAGCTACGTCAATGTGCCGGACAATGCGGCTCTCAATCTCGGAACAGGGAAGACGACGCTGGAAGCGTGGGTCAAGAGCTCCATACTCACGTCCTATATGTCGATCGTGTCCAAATACAATCCGGCTTCGCCGTATCAAGGGTATGCGCTCAGGGTCGGCGCGGGCGGGACCGGCCTGGAATACTGGTGCGGCGGATCGGCCTGGGCGACTTGCGCGACATGCAACGTCCTGGACGGACAATGGCATCATGTCGCCGCGGTGGACGATGCGTCCAATGTCACGATATACGTGGACGGAATCGCGCGCTACAACTCTCCGATATCCGGAACGCCCAACAAGACCTATGCAACCCCCCTGCAGATCGGGGCCGCGACCGGAAATTATTGGAACGGCCTTCTCGATGAAGTCCGGATATTCAACGTCGATCGCTCCTCGATGCAGGTCCTGGCCGACTACCAGTCCGACACCTTGGCCTCGCACAACCGCGGCCAGGCCTACAGCGTGCTCTACTCCACCACCGCGGGCGCCACCTGGAACTACGTCTCCACCGCCAGCGTCTCGATGACCGGCGGCGGCGTCAACGGCGACCAGGCGCTCGAGACCCTGGAGGCGGATAATATCCCGTTGGCGAACACCGCCAGACTGGGCGCCAACACCAACCAGGTCGCCTTCCTCGTCTCGGACTATGCCGGCAACGTATCGAATTCGGTCTACACGATCATGGTAGGGACCGACCTGGCGTCTCCGATCTTCTCGACCGCGGCGGTGTCCGCGGACGGGGCGAACTGGACGAGCACCATGACGATCGTGACCGTCACCTCGGCCGCGGCGCGCATCGCGCTCCAGGATACGGGATGGGGATTTAATGACTACTCGGTACAGTACACGACCAACGCGGGAGCCACCTGGCGGCCGGCGCCGCAGACCGCATCTAGCGCCAGAGGCGGAGGCTGCTCCGCGACAGGCGGCACGATCACCCAGGTCAATGGATACTGCGTCCATACCTTTACCGGCATCGGCAGCGACACGTTCACGCCCGCTGCCAGCGCGAACTTCCACGTCCTGGTAATCGGCGGCGGCGGCAGCGGCGGGGGACGGCACTCTGGCGGCGGCGGCGGCGGCGGCATCGTCGATATCCCGTCTGCGGCACTCACTTCCGGGACCGGTTACGCAGTGGTTGTGGGTGCCGGTGGAGCGACTATCACCAATGGCAGTGTCGGCAATACCGGGTCGAGCTCATCCTTCGGAGTCAATGTCGGAGCCGGGGAGACCGCCAAAGGCGGCGGCGGCGGCGCGTATGCTTCCACCACACAGGGGCAACCGGGCGGTTCCGGCGGCGGCGGCGCGTCCACGGGTGATGCGGCTGGCGGCGCTGCCTCACAGCCGGTGACCAATGCCTTTGGAGCGGCGACAGGTTATGCCAGAGCCGGCGGCATGGGCAAAGGCGAATGCGGCGGTGATGTAAGGAATGCCGGCGGCGGCGGC
>CAIMEK010000385.1 GCA_903839965.1 uncultured Acetobacteraceae bacterium
CCAACGGCGCCGCCCTGCCCTCCGGCGGTGGCGTGCGGCCATCGCCCGGCGGCGGCGTCGCGCGGGCGGTGGTGAACGGCCCGGCGACGGTTGAGCCGGCGGCGGATGCCGCGCCGCGGCCGACCAGCTTCCGCGAGGTCGCCGCCCTGGTGGCGGAGCAGCGCGACCCCATCCTGCACGCCCATCTGGTGCATTCCGTCCATCTGGTGCGGTTCGCTCCCCCGGTGATCGAACTGCGCCCGGAGGCGGAGGCGCCGCGCGACCTGGCCGCCCGGCTGGCGGCCCTGCTGAGCGCGGCCACCGGCGAACGCTGGACCATCGCGCTGTCCGCCGTCGCCGGCGAGGCGACGCTGGCCGACCAGGGCAACGCCGCCGACATCGCCCGCCGCAGCGCCGCTGCCCAGCACCCGCTGGTGCGCGCCATCCTGGAGGCGTTTCCCGGCGCGCGCATCGAGGCGGTGCACGACTCCCGCGCCGATGCCTACGGCCTGACCACCTCGCCGGTGCTCGGCGGCGAAGCCGAGTTCGACGGCCCCGAATTCGCCCCGGTGGACGCCGGGTTCGCCGATGGGCCTCCTGATGATTGGGAAACCGACCGATGAAGAATATTGCCGGCCTGATGAAGCAGGCCGCCGAGATGCAGAAGAAGATGGAGCAGATGCAGGCCGCGCTGGAGGCCACCACCCACGAGGGGATGTCCGGCGCCGGCATGGTCGCGGTGATGCTGAGCGGCAAGGGCGAAATGAAAGGCGTGCGCATCGACCCCAAGCTGGCCGACCCGGCCGAAATGGAGATGCTGCAGGACCTGCTGCTGGCCGCCCACGCCGAGGCGCGCCGCAAGATGGAGGCGGCCGCCGCGACCGAAATGCAGAAGGTCACCGGCGGCCTGAACCTGCCGCCCGGCATGAAGCTGCCGTTCTGAGCGGCGCGCCGCCCCAGGGCTGAGCCGCACGCGCATGGGCGGTCCCGAAATCGAACGCCTGATCGGACTGCTGGCCAGGCTGCCGGGCCTGGGGCCGCGCAGCGCCCGCCGCGCGGCGCTGCGCCTGCTGCAACAGCCGGAGGCGCGCATGCTGCCGCTTGCCTCCGCCCTGGCGGATGCGGCGAAAGCGGTGCGGCCGTGTGGGCAGTGCGGCAACCTGGACAGCCGCGATCCCTGCTCGATCTGCACCGACCCCAACCGCGACCGCGCGCTGGTTTGCGTGGTGGAGGGCGTCGGCGACCTCTGGGCGCTGGAGCGGGCGCACGTGCACCGGGGGCTGTATCACGTGCTGGGCGGCACGCTGTCGGCGCTGGCCGGCACCCGGCCGGAAGACCTGAATCTGGCGCCGCTGCTCGCCCGCCTCACCGAGGGCGGCGTGTCGGAGGTGATCCTCGCGTTCGGTGCCACGGTGGACGGCGCCAGCACGGCGCACTGGCTGACCGAGCGGATCAGGCCGTTCGGGCTCATCGTCAGCCGGGTGGGGCAGGGCGTGCCGATCGGCGGCGCGCTGGACGTGCTGGACGACGGCACGCTGGCCGCCGCCTTGCGGGCGCGCCGGCCGTTCTGACCGGCCGCGGCCCGACGGCGCCGAAAATTTTCCGAAACCGGACTGGCCGGTTTGGGGGCTGCCGGGGGGAGCGTGCGCGCCATTCCGGGCGGCTTCGCCGTCGGCGCGGCCGTCGCGAGCGGGCGTCAACCTGCTGTTCGACACCAGCCTGCGCCCGCTGCGCTGGAGCAATGCCAGCTGGAGCGGAAACGCACTGCGATCCGCGAGGCGGAATCGCGGAGCGATCCGCGGGGCGGAATCGCGGAGCGATCCGCGGGGCGGAATCGCGGAGCGATCCGCGGGGCGGAATCGCGGAGCGATCCGCGGGGCGGAATCGCGGAGCGATCCGCGGG
>CAIMEK010000386.1 GCA_903839965.1 uncultured Acetobacteraceae bacterium
CCGCGTGCAGGCGTTCATCCAACCCGACAACGCCGCGTCGCGCGCGTTGGTGGAGAAACTCGGGTTTTGCTGCGAAGGCCTGCTGCGCGACAACCTGCGGGTGGGGGAGGCCTGGCGCGACGAATTGCTGTATGCGCTGCTCGGGACCGACCGGCGCAGGCCGGGGTGACTGCGCTGCGCTGCTTGCGTGCCGAGAGGGGACGGAGCGCGAAAGCCGAGGTCAACTGACCGGCGACGCCCCCCGGTTTGGCCAATGGCTTGGCAGACACGCAGATTCGGTGCGGGTGGACAGCGGCGGTCAACCGCTTGGCGTCGGTATTCGGGTGATCCAGGCCCTGTTCGGCCACGCCAGGCTGAGGCCGCTTCGAACTGCGCACGCCCGCCGGGAACCACATTGAACGCAGCTCGCGTGGCATTTACGCTCTCCTGCCAACCTGCCACGCCGCGCAAGGCTGATCCCCTGCCGAAAGGAGCACCCCATGGGCTACCGCGTGTTGACCGGCGAATTCAGCCACGAGACCAACACCTTCAGCGTGGTCAGGACGACGATGGAGCATTTTCGCCGGCGCACCTTGCTCACCGCCGACGAGATTCCCGCCCATCGCCGCGGCACTCGTTCCGAGTTCGGCGCCACCTTCGAGGCCGCCGACACATACGGCTGGACCCTGATCCACCCGGTCGCCGCCTCCGCGAATCCCTCGGGCACCGTCACCGCCGACACCTACGAGGCGATTACCGGCATGTTCCTTGACGGCGCCCGCGGCGGCATCGACGGCGCCCTGCTCCACCTCCACGGCGCCATGGTCGCCGACGGCTGCGAAGACGGGGAGGGCGAACTGCTTCGTCGCCTGCGCGCGCTGGTGGGCCCCGACGTCCCCATTGTCGTCACCCTGGACCTGCACGCCAACGTCAC
Organism: uncultured Acetobacteraceae bacterium; assembly: GCA_903839965.1. Classification (GTDB taxonomy): domain Bacteria; phylum Pseudomonadota; class Alphaproteobacteria; order Acetobacterales; family Acetobacteraceae; genus Rhodovastum. Next base: position 914 of record CAIMEK010000386.1, read on the forward strand.
GCAACAGATGGCCGACAACGCCAGCGCCCTTATCGCCGTGCGCACCTACCCGCATGTCGATTACTACGAGCGCGCCTGGCAGGGAGCCGAACTGCTGCAGCGGGCGATGGAGGGGACAATCCGCCCCCGCACCGTCATCGCTACGCGCCCGATGCTGTGCGGCCTCAACGACGGCCGCACCCAGTCCGGCCCGATGCGCGACCTGATCGACCGCGGCGAGGCGCTCGAACGCGCCGGCAAGGCGCTCGTCGTCAGCGTCTGCGCCGGCTTCACCGCCGCCGACGTCCGCGACATCGGCCCCTCGGTTACGGTTACCACGGACGGCGCCGATCCCGCCGCCCAGGCCATCGCCGAGGAGTTCATGGACTATGCGTGGCAGACGCGCGATGTCGTCACCGTCCGCGCGCGCCCGATCGCCGACGCGGTGCGCCACGCCAAGGAGAGTGAGGGCAAGCACGATCGCCCCCTCATCATGGCGGATATCAGCGACAATCCCGGCGGAGGCTACTACGGCGATTCGACCGACCTGCTGCGCGCCATGATCGCTGCCGACCTCAGGAACACGGCCTTCTACGCCATCTTCGACCCTGCAGCCGTGCAGGCCGCCATCGCCATCGGCGTCGGCAACACCGGCACCATCAGCCTTGGCGGCAAGCACGATGTGCAAGCCGGCGGCGGTCCCCTCACCATCGCCGCCGAAGTCGTCACGCTCTCCAGCGGCAAGTTCCAGACCTTCGGCCCGATGGGCGGCGGCGTCTGGCGCGACTACGG